>NZ_MAUD01000359.1 GCF_001700515.1 Streptomyces lushanensis | reverse complement strand
CGACACCTGGTACGCGCCGGCGGCCGGAACCGCCAGTACGTCGCCGGGCCTGATGTCCTCCGGCAGCTCCACGGGACCGGCGAGCACATCGCCCGCCTCGCAGTGCCGGCCGACGACCGTCGCCGTCCGCATCGGGGCCGAGGAGGCACGTCCCACCCGGCGGACCGCGTAGCGCGCTCCGTACAGCGCGGGCCGCGGGTTGTCGCTCATCCCGCCGTCGACGGCGACGAACACCCCGCCCGCGCCGCGCTTGACCGACAGCACCCGGTAGAGCGCGATCCCGGCCGGTGCCACGACCGAGCGGCCCGGTTCCACGGTCAGGGCGGGTACGGGAAGACCGTGTTCGGCGCAGGCGCCCGCCAGGGTCCGGGTGATCAGCTCACCGTAGACCGAGGGCGCGGGCGCCGGATCCCCCGGCAGATACGCCACCGCGAAGCCGCCGCCGAGGTCCAGCTCGGGCAGGGTCACGCCATGGCGGTCCCTGATCGCCGCCAGGAAGGCCACCAGACGGCGAACGGCCTCCGCGTACGGTCCGGCCTCGGCGATCTGCGAGCCGAGATGGCAGTGCAGTCCGACGAGTTCGAGCCTGGGCTGGCCGAGGATCCGGCCGACCGCGTCCGCCGCCGAGCCGTCCGCGATCGAGAGGCCGAACTTCTGGCCCTCCGCTCCGGTACGGATCTTGGGGTGCGCGCCCGCCTCGATACCGGGCAGGACGCGGACCATCACCCGCTGGGGTTCCGGCCCCGGCACCTGCGCGGCGATCCTGGCCGTCTCGCAGGCGGAGTCGATGACGATCCGGCCGACACCGAGACGCAGCGCCGTGCTCAGATCCCGCGGGGACTTGGCGTTGCCGTGCAGCACGATCCGCTCGGGCGGGAAGCCGCGGGCGGCGGCCAGTCGCAGTTCGCCCGCCGAGCAGACGTCGAGTCCGAGGCCCTCCTGCTCCATCCAGTCGACGACCGCCCGGCAGAGGAACGCCTTGGCGGCGTAGACGACCTCGGCGGCGGGCAGTGCCCGTCGCCACGCCCGGGCGCGGGCGCGAACCTCGTCCTCGTCGAGGACGTACACCGGAGTGCCGTAGCGGTCGGCCAGTTCGGCGAGCCCGACGCCGGCCACCGCGATGTCGCCACCGGGTGCGAGGACGGCGGAGGCGGGCCAGACCGACGGCGTGTCGAGCTCGCTGATCAGCAGGGACGGTTCCGCGGTCATACGGTCATCGCCTCCGGCAGCTCCAGGGCATGGCGCGCACAGGCGCTCGCAGGGACCGCCCTCGGCGCGGGCGCCGGGACCGGGGCGGGCGCGGTGAGCTGGGGATCCACCGTGACGATCGCGGCGCCGAGCGGCGCGGCCAGCGCGCGCAGCACGGGCTCCGCGAGTCTGATCCAGGACTGCTGCTCGCCGAGGACGGCGGTCAGCCTCCGGGCGCTGGTGAAACCGATCGCCGTGCGCGCGCCGAGCGGGGTGCGGGCGAAGCGCAACTGCTGCCCGCCGCACGAGCCGAGCCGTACGGGCACGTACAGCGGCGACCGTGCCGGATGGCACTCGTCCGCGTCGGAATCGGCGTCCGCGGCGCGATCCTCGGGGTCGAGGTCCGGGTCGGGGTCCGCGTCGCGATCCGCGTCCTCGGTGATGAGGCGCTCCATGATGTCCTCCCAGGGGAGTCGTTCACTGACTGACACCAGGAAGCTATGCCCGGCGGACGGCGGACCGCCGGGCCCATGACGGAGCGCTGACCAGGAAGGCCCGCATTTTGACGCGCCCCTGGCGCGGGAGGCGCGGCAGGCACGGGAGGCGCGAGAGGCACGGGATGAGCGGCAGGGCCTAGGCCCTGTCCGGCCGGTCTTCGCGGGCCCGGAACGCCTGGCACGGCACCTCGCCGCGTTGTCGGAGTCGCCCGGGTACGGCCGGGCCGTCGACGACTCCGATCCTCCGCCTTGCGATGCTCCCCCGTGGCCTGAACGGCACGGGAGGTACCCCCTCCACCAGCCGCCCCGGGCCGATCCACGAAGATCGACCGGACAGGGCCTAGTCGGCGCGGCCCGTCGCCGCGACGGTGACACCCAGACCGATCATCGCGAAGCCGCCCGCCCCGCCCACCAGAGACAGCCGCCGGTCCGAACGCGCGAACCAGTTCCGTGCCGCGGACGCGCCCAGCCCCCACAGCGTGTCCGTGACCAGACCGATCGCGATCGGCACCAGTCCGAGCAGCAGCATCTGCGCCGGCAGCCGGCCCGCCGAGTGGTCCACGAACTGCGGGAGCACGGCCGCGAAGAACACCACGCCCTTCGGGTTGGTGATCCCGACGACGAAACCGTCCCCGATCGTACGGAGATCACCGCGCGCCGGGCCCGTCGGCGCGGACAGGGCCGCGATCCGCATCTGCGCGCGGTGGCGGAAGGCCTGGACACCCAGGAAGACCAGATAGGCCGCGCCCGCCAGCTTCACGGTGAGGAAGACGGCCACCGACCGCTCCACCAGGGCGCCGACCCCCAGCGCGACCGCCACCACCAGGGCGTACGAGCCCGCCACATTGCCGAGCACGGTGGCGAGCGCCGTCCGTCGGCCATGGGCCAGCGCCCGGCCGATCACGAACAGCACACTCGGCCCCGGTATCACGATCACCAGCAGGGACATCACGGCGAAGGCCAGGAACCGGTCCATGGACACCACGCGCACACCTCCGTCACGTCGGGTACCTCGGCACACCGGGTACCTCGGCAAGCCGGTACCTCAGCATGTCCGGTACATCAGTACACCCTGTGCGTCCGGCAGTTCTCCGAGAGGGCGGCCCGGACGGCCCCTCTACGGCAGCAGACCGGCACGCCTGGCCGCCGCCACCGCCTCCAGCCGCGTGGGCGTACCCAGCTTGCGCATCGCCGAGCGCAGATAGCCCTTGACCGTCTCCGGGCGGAGTCCGAGCAGTTCGGCCGCGGTCGCGTTGGTCGAGCCCGCCGCGACACAGCCCAGTACGTCCACCTCGCGCGGCGCGAGCGTGACCGGCAGCGGGCGCGGGGGAGTGCCGGCCGGGCGCGCGGCGCCCGCGAGCCGGCCGCAGACGGCGAGCAGTTCCTCGCGCAGCTCCGCGTCCACGATCCGGGGCGCCAGCGCGCGCAGCTCGCCGCGGGCCGCCCGGACCTCCTCCCGGGCCCCGTCGTCCGCCGTCGCCCCGCGCGTCACCGAGAGCAGCCGCCGTGCCTCGTCCTGTGCGACGAGCGCCTGCTCCACCTCCCGCGCGGCGGCCACCGCCGCGCGGGAGGTGGAGC
>NZ_MAUD01000036.1 GCF_001700515.1 Streptomyces lushanensis | reverse complement strand
GGCGGCGCCCTGCGTCCGTACCGCGGCAGCGCCCGCTGGCACCGCCCGGTCGCCTGGCTGCTCGCGCTGCTGATGGGCATCGGGATGGTCGCGCTCGCGTTCACCGCCGTCTACCGCGGCGCCTCCAGCAGCCGTGACAGTCAGGTGCCGCAGCCCGCCACCACCGGGATCGACAAGCCGGGGCCGGTCGGTCCGGCGGTCTCCGCGGTGCCCACGGGGCCGCCGCTCTCCGCGGTTCCGCACTCTCCCTGAACCCCGGGCGGACCCCGCGTGGACCCCGCGCTCGAACAGGCGCCGAAGCTCGCGGAAATCCCGCCGAAAGTCGTTCCGTTTCCCAGGTTTTCGCCCGAACGGCGGAACCACGCCGTACCGGTACCCGACGGTTGTCCGAGCGTTTACGATCGCCCTCGCCGACCTACCCTGAAGGTATGGCAGGGCGCGGAGACCCACCCGAAGGGGGACCTGAGGGGCTCCCCGGCGGAGGTGACGACGAGTACGGGTCCGTCGACTTCGACGAGTCGTTCATCCGCGCTGCCCGCCTCCGTGAGGCCTCCGCCAAGGAGCGGATGAAGGACCACGCCCACGCCGTACGGCGGGTTCCGCCGCCTCCGCCCAGAAGACGCAGACGCCGGTGGTTCAGGAACGGTCCCCGGCGGGTGCTGCTGCTCTTCCTGGTGATCGTGCTCGCCTTCGGTACGGCGGTCTATCTGGGCCTGCGCAATCCGTACCGTCCCCCGATCGGCGGCACCGCGACGCAGTTGCGGATGGCGGTGGTTCCGCTGGCGCCGAGGGAGCCGGTGCCGGGCGGCAGCCCCGAGGATCTCTTCGAGCACAGCCCGGCGGCGCAGTTCCAGGAGGGCGCGGCCGGGATCGCGCTGCCTCCGGCCCGGGAGACCGGCGACTTCTCCGAGGGCCAGGTGATGGCCGCGCTGACCACCGTCAAGGACTATCTCGTGGCGTCCTCGATGGATCCGGACGTTCTCACGGGCCATACGGTGCGGCCCGTACGGGTGCTGCTGGAACCCGACCAGTTCGACCAGTTCGACCGCAGTTTCGCCGCCCCGGCCGACGACGGCCGGCACGCCCCGGCCGGCTGGCTCGTACGGTTCGACCCGGCGAGGACGGTGCCGGTCGGCGCTGTCCGCGCACGCGGCACCCTGCGGTACGAGCAGAGTTCGACCGGGATGCTGGAGATCACCTCGGACCATGTCTTCGTGTACGCGCTGCGGCCGGCCGCGTCCGCCGATCGGCCGGCCGGTCAGCCCGTACGGGACGCGTCGCTGTTCACCGTCCGGCGCGAGATGCGCTTCCGGTTCGACGTGGAGGATCTGATCAAGCACCGTACGCAGGTGCTGAGCAGCGACGTCCTGGCGGGACCCCAGCCCTGCTCGGCCGAGCCCCCGACGACGCTGCGGCCGCTGCTGGCCGGTGAGCGGGCGAAGCCGGACGATCCGGCCGGTACGGATCCGTACGCGACGGGCCCGGCCGACACGGCGCTGTGCGGCACGCTGGCCCGTACGGCACAGCCGAGCCCGACGGCGCCGCCGAGCCCGGGACGGCCGGGCCCGTCCGCCTGACCGGCCGTGCCGGGCGGGCGGGCGCGTTCCGGGCCGGCGTGCCCGGCCTCACCTCACATCCCGGCCCGATCCACGAAGACCGGCCGGGCAGGCCCTAGCCCTTGTCTCCCTAGCCCTTGTCTCCCGGGCCCTTGTCTCCCGGGCCGGAATCAGGGTCGGTGCCGTCCGTGGACCGGCCGCCGCCCTTCCCGTTCCCGTGACCGTTTCCGCCGGTCGTACCGCCACCGCCGCCACCGCCCGTGAAGACGTCCCGCAGCCTGCCGCCCAGATCACCCGCGCCGCCCGCGATGTCGCCCACCAGCTTCATCAGCGGGTCCTTGCTGCCACGGACCGTGTCCGCGTAATGCGCGGCGGAGTCGCGGAAGGAGTCCGTGACGGAGGTGTCCTTGTCCTCCTCGCGGCGGGGATAGTGACCGTCCATGATCCGCTGGAAGTCACGGCTCTCCGCCCACTTCTTCAGCTCGGCGGCGCGCACGGTGGTGAACGGATGCGAGCGCGGCAGTACGTTCAGGATCTTGAGCACGGAGTCACGCAGATCACCGGCCGCCTCGTACTCCGCGGCCTGCTCCAGGAACGCGTCCACATTCATCTCGTGCAGATGGTTGCCACCGGCGATCTTCATCAGACCGCGCATCGAGGCCCGTACGTCCTGCCCGACCAGCAGACCGGCCCGGTCCGCCGACAGCTCCGACTTGCGGAACCACTCCCGCAGTGCCGTCACGATCGCCATGATCGCGACATTGCCCAGCGGGATCCAGGCGACCTTGAGCGCCAGATTCGTCAGGAACAGCAGTATCGTCCGGTAGACGGAGTGACCGGAGAGGGCATGACCCACCTCGTGGCCGACGACCGCCCGCATCTCCTCCTCGTCGAGCAGCTCCACCAGCCCGGTGGTGACCACGATGACCGGCTCGTCCAGGCCGATGCACATCGCGTTCGGCCTGGGGTCCTGTGCCACGTACATCGCGGGGACCTTCTCCAGGTCCAGGATGTAGCAGGCGTCCCGCAGCATGGCGTGCAGATGCGCGAACTGCGCGTCGCTCACGCGTACGGAGTCCGAGAGGAAGAGGAGCCGCAGGCTCCGCTCCGGCAGCAGCGCGCTCATCGCCTTGAACACCGTGTCGAATCCGCTGAGCTTGCGCAGGGCGACCAGCGCCGAGCGGTCCGCGGGATGTTCGTACGCCCGCGAGGAGATCCCGGGGAAGCGCTTGCGCCGTCTGCCCGGCACGTTCTTGTGGAGCGCGTCCCCGTGGCTGTCGCGGTTGTCTTCGGATTCGGTCATGGATGTCCCCGTTCTCTCCGAGTCCAAGCTCGTCCCCCTGGCTGCCCCAGACTAAAGGGCTGGAGCTACCGTGTGGCGGGGGGCAGCGGCCGTGTGTTCCCCGGGGAAGGGCCCCGGCGCCGGCCGGACCGATCGAGGGGCACACCCGACATGCCGGATACCGTCACACTGCTCGCCGCGGCAGCCGACCAGCAGGGACCGGGCGACACGCTGCGGATCGTGCTGGCCGCCTCCATGGTGGGAGCCGTCCTGCTCGCCTGGTTCCTGCTGCGCGGATACCGCGACAACGACCACAACGACTGAGTCGGCGTGAGGGTGCCCGAGGCCCCCGCATACGATGTGCGCGAAGTCTCCGCTCCGACACGATCGATAGGGCCTGCTGAAGATGAGCCTCACCGGCACCGCCGCCAACCTGGTCATGCTCGCCGAGGGCGCCGAACACGGCGGCAACCACGAAAGCCTCAACCCGTACCTCATCGGTGGCGGCGCGCTGTTCGGGCTGCTCCTGCTGCTGTGGATCACCACCCGCTTCAACCGCGACCGCTGACCCCGGCCCGTAACCCGGTGCAAGTAGGCTCTGCACGCATGGGAGAGCAGCGAGCGTCCACCGGCGCAGCAACCGGACTCGTGACAGGTCCCGGGTCCGGCCCCGCCGTGAACCGCGGCCGTCGCCGACTCGGCGTGATGGGCGGGACCTTCGACCCGATCCATCACGGACACCTGGTGGCGGCCAGCGAGGTGGCCACCCTGTTCCACCTCGACGAGGTGGTGTTCGTACCGACGGGGCAGCCGTGGCAGAAGACCCAGCGCGCGGTCTCCCCGGCCGAGGACCGCTATCTGATGACGGTCATCGCCACGGCGTCCAACCCCCAGTTCTCGGTCAGCCGCAGCGACATCGACCGCGGCGGCCCGACGTATACGATCGACACGCTGCGGGATCTTCGGTCCCTCCACGGCGACGCGGATCTCTTCTTCATCACCGGAGCCGACGCGCTCTCCCAGATTCTGAGCTGGCGGGATCACGAAGAGCTGTTCTCGCTCGCCCATTTCATCGGAGTCACACGGCCGGGCCATGATCTGTCGGCCGACGGACTGCCCAAGGGCGGGGTGTCCCTGGTGGAGATCCCGGCGCTGGCGATCTCGTCGACCGACTGCCGGGAGAGAGTCGCGAAGGGCGATCCGGTCTGGTACCTGGTGCCCGACGGTGTGGTGCGCTACATCGACAAACGGCAGTTGTACCGCGGCGCATGAGCGACTGAGCCACGGAGAGGGGCACCGGTGAACGACCAGCAGCAGCCGTACGATCCGTACGACCCGTATTACACGCAGCCCCAGCTCGTCGGGTACGACGAGTACGGGCAGCCGGTGTACCAGCAGCCGCAGCAGCACCAGCAGCATCCGCAGCAATCGCACCAGGAACAGCAGCAGTATCCGCAGCAGCAGGGGCAGCAGGCGCCTCAGGGATACGGATACGACCCGTACGCCCAGGGGCCCCACCAGTCCCAGCAGCCTCAACAGCCGCCGTCCCAGGGGCAGTACGACCCCTATGCCCAGCAACAGGGATACGGGTACGACGGATACGGCTACGACACCGCGCGGCAGCAGGCGTACGAGGCGGGCCGGCAGCCGCCCGTGGCGGTCGACACCACTCAGCAGTGGAACATCCCGCAGCAGCAGACGGCGCAGTCCGCCGCGCCCGGGCAGCACGCCCAGTCCGCCGTGCCGGGGCAGCGTCGCCCCGAGGCACAGGAGACGCGGGAGGAGGCGCGGGAGGACCAGGAGTCCCCGGGGGCGGAGGAGCCGGAGGGGACGCGGGACCGCGACTACCGGACCGAGCAGTTCTCCTTCATCGAGGAGCCCGACGAGGACTCCGAAGACGTCATCGACTGGCTCAAGTTCACCGAGAGCCGCTCCGAGCGACGCGAGGAGGCCCGGCGCCGGGGCCGTAACCGTGTGGTGGCCCTGATCGTCGTACTCGCGCTGGCCGTCGTCGGCGGTGCCGGCTACCTCTGGTACGCGGGCAAGCTGCCCGGACTGTCCACGACGGAGAAGGCGCGCGGCACGGCCACCGGACCGCAGAAGCGCGATGTGATCGTGGTGCATCTGCACAACACCAAGCAGAAGGGCACGTCCACGGCGCTGCTGGTCGACAACTCCACGACCGGCCGGGGTACGACTCTGCTGCTGCCCAACTCGCTGGCCGTCGCCAACGACGACGGTGAGCCCACCACGCTCGGCAAGTCCGTCGACGAGGACGGCTCGGACGGCACCCGCGAGGCCGTCGGGACGCTGCTCGGCACCGAGATCAGCGGCACCTGGCGGCTGGACACGCCCTATCTGGACAATCTCGTCGAACTGGTCGGCACCATCGATCTGACCACCGACACCGAGGTGCCCGCCGAGAAGAAGGGCGAGTCGCCGGTGGTGAGGAAAGGCCAGGACCAGACGCTCAGCGGACGGATGGCCGTCGCCTACGCGACCTACCGGGGCCCGGGCGAGCCGGAGTCGAAGCAGCTCCAGCGGTTCGGCCAGGTGCTCCAGGGCGTGCTGCGGAAGATGTCGGACGATCCGCAGGCCGCGACGGTCACCGTGGAGACGCTGGCGCAGATCCTCGACCCGTCGCTGCCCGAGAAGGACCTGGGCGCCTCGCTCGCCAAGCTCGCCGAACACGCCAAGGTGGGCGACTACAGCACGAAGGTGCTGCCCGTCGAGACGGACGGCACGCTCAGCGAGCAGACCGCCGACACCGTGGTCAAGGACGTCCTGGGCGGCTCGGTCAGCGCTCCGGAGAAGGGCTCGGCCGTACGGGTCGGTGTGAAGAACGCGAGCGGAAACCAGGACGCGGCGGAGTCGGCGCGGATCTCGCTGGTCAACGGCGGCTATGGCTTCGTGGACGCGGGCACCGGTCTCGCGCAGACGTCCTCGCAGGTCAGTTACGGCGATGACGCCGACAAGCCGCAGGCCGTCGAGGTGGCCAAGACGCTGGGACTCCCGACGAGCGCGGTGAAGAAGGGCGCGCCCGCCCCGAACGCCGATGTCTCGGTGGTCCTGGGCGGGGACTACAAGATCGACGTGGAGTAGCGGGCCGATCGGCCTCCCAGGAGCCCGTCCGGGCCGTGTGCGGGATGTCTCCCGCACACGGCCCGCACCGCGCCCGGGGCCCTGCGCGAGGGCCGGGGCCGGGCCCCGGACAATGGCTGTGCCGCGGGACGGTGGGGCGTGAGATCCTGGATGTCTCCATGACCGTCGACGGAAGCTTGCTTGTGACCGCTACTGATCGTTCCATCCAGCTCGTCAAGGCCGCCGCCCAGGCGGCGGCCGACCGCCTCGCGCACGACATCATCGCCTACGACGTCAGCGATGTGCTGTCGATCACCGACGCGTTCGTGCTCGCGTCCGCCCCCAACGACCGTCAGGTCAAGTCGATCGTCGACGAGATCGAGGAGCGGCTCCAGAAGGAGCTGGGCGCCAAGCCGGTGCGCCGCGAGGGCGACCGTGACGCCCGCTGGATCCTGCTCGACTACGTCGACATCGTCGTGCACGTCCAGCACAGCGAGGAGCGGGTCTTCTACGCTCTGGAGCGGCTCTGGAAGGACTGCCCCGAGCTGGAGCTGCCCGAGGACGCCGTCAAGACCCGCGGCAAGGCCGCGGAGCACGCCGGAGTCGTCGGCGCGGCCGGATCGGGCCCGTCCGGCGAGACGGACGGTGAGCTGCGCTGAACGGCGGGAGGGGCGGCAGGGGTCGCCGTATCGTCCTGTGGCGGCACGGCCAGACCGCCTGGAATGTGGAGCGCCGCTTCCAGGGCTCCACGGACATCGAACTGACCTCCGCCGGCGTCGCCCAGGCCCAGCGGTCGGCCCGGCTGCTGGCCTCCCTGAGGCCGGACGCGATCATCTCGTCCGACCTTCAGCGGGCCGCCGCCACGGCCGCCGAGCTGGCCGCGATCACCCGGCTGGACGTCTCGTACGACGCGACCCTCCGCGAGACCTTCGCGGGCGCCTGGCAGGGCCTGACGCACGACGAGATCGTCGCCCGGTTCGGCGAGCAGTACGCGGCCTGGAAGCGCGGTGAGCCCGTCCGGCGCGGTGGCGGTGAGCTGGAGACGGAGGTCGCCGACCGGGCCGCGCCCGTGGTGCTCCACCACGCCGAGAAGCTGCCCGACGACGGCACGCTCGTGGTGGTCAGCCACGGCGGCACGATCCGCACCACGATCGGCCGGCTGCTGGGTCTGGAGGCGCACCACTGGGAGGGCCTCGGCGGGCTCTCCAACTGCTGCTGGTCGGTCCTCGGCGAGGGCGCGCGCGGCTGGCGGCTGCTGGAGCACAACGCGGGAACCCTCCCCGAACCGGTCCTCGGCGACGACGACTGAACGGCGGCGGGCGGCGGCGGGGCCGGGATTTCACTTTCCGGCTGGTCGCAGGCTAAAGTTCTTCTTGTTCGCGGCGCGGAGCGCGGGGAACACATGGGGCTATAGCTCAGTTGGTAGAGCGCCTGCATGGCATGCAGGAGGTCAGGAGTTCAATTCTCCTTAGCTCCACAATCCGGATCCCGTCCCCAGCAGGGGGCGGGATTCTCGCTGTGCGGCGGCGCTGCGGCGCGGCTCCCGGTCGGCCGTGGGGGCGACGCGCGAGGGCGTGCTAGGCGTTGTGGCGCAGGGCCCGTAGCGTGGCCGTCCGCTGCCGGCACTCCTCGTCCACCGGTGTGTAGACGATGATGCGGCACTCCGGCATCCCGTTGACCGACAGCGAGACCGAGGTCATCCGTATCTCGCCGACCGCCTCGTGCCGGAAGGTCTTCACCCGGAGCCCCGGCGGCATGACGTCCCCACTCCGCCACAGCTCGGCGAAGTGCGGGCTGGCCGCCGAGAGCCGCCGGACGAACGACTCCCAGTCCGGCTCGCCCACATGCCGTCCGTACGCGCCGCGCAGCGTCGCCACCATCAGCGACAGCTCCGTCTCGGGATAGACCAGCGGACAGTTCACCTCGGGCACGGTGAACAGGATCCACAGCGCGTTCGGACGTCCGTACTCCCGCATCGCCCGGATGTCGAAGAGGTCGTCATATCCGGCATTGGTCGCGAGGACGTCGTACCGCGCGTTGTACACCACCGCCGGAAGCGGATCGAGCGTGTCGATGATGCCCTGGATCTCCGGGCCGACCCCTTCCGCGTCGGCCTGCGGATCCGGTTCGTGCGGCACCTCCGCGAGGTGGTAGAGATGCTCCCGCTCGGTCCGGTCGAGCCGCAGCGTGCGCGCCACCGCGTCGAGCACCTGCGCGGAGGCGTTGATCGGGCGGCCCTGCTCCAGCCAGGTGTACCAGGTCACGCCCACGCCGGAGAGCTGGGCGACCTCCTCGCGGCGCAGTCCCGGCGTACGGCGGCGCAGCCCCGGCGGCATCCCGACATCGGCGGGCGTCACCCGCGCGCGGCGCCCGCGCAGAAACGCCGCCAGTTCGGATCTGCGGCGCCGACCTGTGGCATCCCGCACCGTCATCGTTGTCACACCCCCATCCTGCGTTTCCGCGCCGCCTCTTGCCAGGTGCTGTCAGTACCAGCATCGGTGGGCTCTCGTTACCCGTACCCGACCGCCCTCAGGCTCGGTGCCATGACGACCACCTCACCCGAGAACCCTCAGCACATCCGCGGATCCAGTAAAGACGACGCCACTGACAAAGCCGGGGGCACGACCGCCGCCGGCACCACCGCCGGCGCCGGTGACGGCGCTCACGGCCGGCCCGGTCTGCTGCTCGCGGTCGTGCTCGCGGCCCAGTTCATGGCGCTCCTCGATGTGTTCATCGTCAATGTGGCGGCGCCGACGATCCGTACCGAACTCGACGCCTCGGGTGCCGGACTCCAGCTCGTCATCGCGGGCTACACCATCGCGTACGCCGTCCTGCTGATCACCGGTGCGAGGCTCGGCGATCTGCTGGGCCACCGACGGCTGTATCTGGGCGGGCTCGCGGTCTTCACCGTCGCCTCGCTTGCCTGCGGACTGGCCGCGGGCACCGGTCAGTTGATCGCCTTCCGGCTGGTCCAGGGCGCGGGCGCGGCGCTGATGATCCCGCAGGTGCTCAGCCTGATCCAGCGCAACTTCGCCGGTGAGCGGCGTGTACGGGCGCTCGGCGCCTACGCCGCCGTGCTGGCCACCGGAGCCGCGGCGGGACAGGTGCTGGGCGGTGTGCTGGTCAGCGCCGATCTGTTCGGCGCGAGCTGGCGGCCGGTCTTCCTCGTGAACGTACCGATCGGTCTGGCGCTGCTGGTCCTGGGCGCCCGGGTGCTGCCGCGCGACCGGCGCGGCGAGCCGGAGCGCGCCCGCGGTCTGGATCTGCCGGGGCTGGTGCTGCTGGCCGCGGCGGTCTCGCTCCTCACCGTGCCGCTGGTCCTCGGCCAGGAGGAGGACTGGCCACGCTGGACCTGGATCTCCCTGGCCGCCGCCGTTGTGCTGTTCGGCTGCTTCCTCGTCCTCGAAGCCCGGCTCGCCCGGAGCGGAGGCGCTCCGCTGATAGCGCCGCGCGTGCTCCGCATCCCCGGGATGGGCCTCGCGGCCCTGCGGATCCTGCTGGTGATGGCGGTCAACGCGGGCTTCCTGTTCAGCTTCACCCTCTATGTCCAGGGTGGTCTGGGCTACAGCGCGCTGCGCGCGGGACTGACCTTCGCGCCGATGGCCCTGGTCTTCGGCCTGGTCGGACTGACCTGGCGGAACTGGCCCCGGAAGCTGCAACGGGCGCTGGTTCCCGGCGGGTTCCTGCTGACGGCCGTCTCCTGCGCAGCCGTGGGCTGGGTGCTCCGCGACATCGGCGACGGTGGATTCGCCATGTATGCCGCTTTTGTCGGTGTCGGTGTCGGTCTGGCACTCGGGTTCAGTCCCGTACTGACGGGTGCGCTGGCGACCGTACGCCAGGAGGACGCGGCGGACGCGAGCGGACTGCTCGCCACGGTCACCCAGCTCGGCCAGCTCATCGGAGTCGCGACATTCGGGACGCTCTTCCTGAACCGGCTGGCGGTGCCGGGCCCCGGGGCGCCGGCCGACGCGCTCCTGGTGTGTACGCTCGCGCTCGCCGGTGCAGCGATCCTGGGTGCCGCGGCGGGTCCCGTCAGTGCGGTGAGGAGGGTCCGGTCGGCGCGGTGAGAGGGGTCCCGTCGGCGCGGTGACGCGTCCTACGATGCGGCGACGTCCGGTATAAGCCCTTACCGGGAGGCTTTTTCCGGCTGCCCACCTGGCTCCGGCGTGGCAGAATCGGACAACCGAAGGGGACGAAGGGCCGGACCGGAGGGGAGAGCCGTATTGTCCGCCAGCAGCATCGAGGAGCCCGATGATCTGCTTGCCCCGGCGGAGGCGCTCGCCGGCCTCAACTGCCCCTCGTGCGGTTCGTCCCAGGTGGCTCAAGTGCTCGGTGACAACGGCGGGATTTCTTACGTGTGTACGGCCTGCGGCCACTGTTGGAGCTGATTGATGGGTGCCCACAGGCGTAAATGCGACTGGTGCGGCAGTGGTACGCCCATCGTTCGTGACATGGACCCGCTCAACCCCGAGTTCCAGTACTGGTGCGAGGAGTGCGCGCGGGCGCTGATCATAAAAGGCGATCCCATCGAGACCTACCGGGAGCTGGAGGGCGAGCCGATCTACGGCCGTCTCCTGGACGAGCACTGCACGCTCAAGCGGTTCTACTCGTTCGCCACGGCCTGAGCGTATCCCCGGGCCCCTCCTTGGGCTCCCCGGGCTCCGCGGGCCCTGACGGCGTCGCCGAGCAGCAGTCCGATCAGGGCCCGCGGAGCCCGGG
>NZ_MAUD01000358.1 GCF_001700515.1 Streptomyces lushanensis | reverse complement strand
TCGCCGTCGACGGCGATCTCACGACCCGCTGGGCCGTTTCCGTCGCCGACCGTCCGAAGGCGGACAGCTGGCTCGCCGTCGACCTGGGCGAGGCGCGGAGCTTCGACCGCGTCACGCTGCGGTGGGAGGCCGCCGCGGGGCGGGGTTACGTGGTCCAGGGCTCCACGGACGGGAAGGCGTGGACCGATCTCGTCAGGTATCCGCGTCCCGATCTCACCAGTGGTGGTGGCTGGGTCGCCGTCGACGGCAGGGCCGGGTTCGTCGTCCGGGGCGCGAAGAACCCCCTCACCGTCTCCGGCGACATCCTCGTCCTGTCCGACGGACCCGCCGAGCCGATCGTGGTCGAGGGGTACGTGGGAGGGGCGGCGTCGGACGTGAAGGCCGCCGCGGCCCGCCCGGCTCCGGTCGCCGCCGCGGCAGCCGTGAGGGCCAGCGTCGCCGGGGGACACCTCAGTCTCTTCAACCTGTCCGCAGCCGCGGTGAAGACCACCGTGTCCGTGGCACAGGACACCCGCACGGTCCAGCTGTACGCCGGGACCCAGACCGTCACGGCGACCGGCACCGACCATGTGGCGGAGCTGGCCGCCGCGTCCGCGGCGATCGCGCCGGCCCGTTTCACCCTGCGGTCGGAAACGCGTTCGCGCATCCCTGCCGGGGTGCGCGCCGAGGTCGTCGACGCGGCGACGGTCACGTTCTCGGGGCCGCCGTGCCGGCTCGTCCTCACGGCGCCCGGAGGCCGGAGCGTGCGGGTCGACGTCCGCCGCGGGCGCGCGGAGCGGGTGTCCGTACCGGGCGTCACCGGCCATCCGCTGCCGGATCTCGCGCTCGGGCGTGTCACATTCCCGACGACGCCCCTGCCCTCCGGGATGTCCGATCCGGCGGGCGCGGTCGACGGTGATCCGCACACCTCCTGGAACCCGGGCGCGAAGGGCCGGATGGTGGTGGACCTGGGCGCGGTGATTCCGGTCGGTGAGATACGGGTGGCCTGGACGAGCGGCCGGATCCCGGCCTCCGAGGCCGAGTTCAGCGCGGACGGGCTGACGTACACACCGGTGGGAGCCCTGCGGGTCAGGAGCCGTACCGGCACACTGACCGCCAAGGGCGGCGCGCGCTATGTGGCACTCACCGTCGGTGAACGGGGTACGCACGACGCCCGGGTGGTCTCACTGTCCGTGCTCGCTCCGTAGGCCCCCCACGGACCGTCCTCCGCGAACGAGGTCGGGCCCTCCCTGCGAAAGGGAGGGCCCGGCCCGCTGCCACCACTGTGCGGACGTCCGGTCGGTCACCCGCCCACCACGGTCCCACCCGGGGCGGGGGTCGTACCCGGGTTGGCCTCGTGCGGGCGGCAGGCGGCCTCGTCGTACGCGCCGCGCGCGTCCGTTGCCCCGCGGCCACCCCGGGGTACGGAGCCGACTCCCGCGACCAAGCTCAATGCCGACTTGCCGACTTGCCGACGGCAGCGTGCCTACCGGGAGGCGGGCCGGGGTTTGCACAGCCCTGGCGCGCAAAAGGCGACCATCGCCACGAAAAAGTAGATCAGCGCGGCCACGCTCATCTCGGGATTGCCGTTCTCGTTGACGTAGAGAGAAAGGGCGGTGAGGCCGCCCAGGATGGCCACGGTGACAGCTCCAGGCCAACGGTCCCTGTCTTTGCCGCCCCACCAGCTGAACAGTACGAACAGGATCGCTACCGCGAAGACGATTTGAAATGCCGTTTCGTGAATGGGCGAGGCGGGCGGTTCCATCCAGCTCTTCACGTCCACTTCCGCGGGGCTGGCCGTGTCCCTGATCGCTCTGGGCAGGTGCGCGGCAAGGAAGTAGCTCAGAACCAGAAAGACGGCCTGTACGGAGCACGCTGCGACGAGCGACGCCACGCTCATGAGACGGACGGCCGCGGGGATTTCCGATGCTTTCGCGTAGAGCATGCGCAGGCCGGCATGTGTCGACCGGGCCCAGCTGATCCAGGATTGGATCGCCATCACGACAATGGCCACATACAGGATGAAGCTGTCCGGGCCCGTGATCGTCTCGATGATGGCCTTGTAAATGTCATCCGGCTGAACCGGATCCGGCGCTGCCATGGACGTACCCCCCCCCCCGCAATTCGCGTGTCGCCACCAGTGTGGGGTGTTCCGGGGCACCTCGGTGCGGTTGTCGCCGAGTCAACACATTCAGACACGGGTGGATGGCACGCTACAACGTCTCACATGTCTTCCGGTCCTGAGCTTGCCCTTTGGTCTCCGGGCCTCTCAGGGCCTGCCACATGGACGGTGCCGTGGTGACAGATGGGCCGTACCCACGACTGGCGGACGCGTTCCCGGCACTTGCTGCCGGGATCGCCGAACTGCTGCGTACTGAGGGTGAACCGCCGGCCGAGGTGGTCGCCGACATCCCGTCCCCCGTTCGCGGTCGGACACCGAGAAGACCTACGCGACCGCATCCACGGTCGGCCGTGCCGCCGGCGACGAGGCCCAGCGCCGGCAGCCAGCGGTCTGCGGTCAGTCCCGTGATCACCACGATGTAGGCCGGCATCGCCACGAGAAAGAGCGCCCAGCCGTGCCATTCGTAACCGTCCGCGGCAACGCAGCCGCCCCGGGATCCGCGCTCACAGCCACCCTCGACGAGTCCGCCGACACCCCAGCTGACGGCCAGCATGACGGCGGCACCAAGCGGGATCCACCACCATCTCGACCAACTCTCCGCGTCGAACGACCAACTGCCCGACGAGCCCAGCGTGCCCGCTCGGCCTTCCCCCCTGTGTCTCACCACGGCGCGATCATGGGTCCCCGCGCGAGGAACGGGTACCGGGGCGCCGAGGTCGCGGTCTCAGGGATGGAGCTTCTTCTTCTCCGCCAGCATCGCCACGAACTTCTCGATCCGCCGGGCCCTGGTGTCCGCCTTCTTGGCGTCCTGGATCCGGTAGAGGATCGCGTACCGGTTCCGGCCGTCGAGACTCTCGAAGAACTCGGCAGCCGCCGGGGTCCCCGCCAGAGCCGCGGTCAGATCGTCGGGGACGCGGGCGGCCTTCATCCCGTCGTACGCCGCCTCCCAGCGGCCGTCCGCCTTGGCGCGCTCCACCTCGGCCAAGCCCGCCGGACGCATCCTGCCCTGCTCGGTCAAGGCCGCGACCTTGTCCCTGTTGATCTTGGACCACTTGCTCCCGGCCCGCCGCGGGGTGAAACGCTGGAGCCAGAAACTGTCGTCGAGGGCGGCCTTCTGCCCGTCGATCCAGCCGTGGCACAGGGCCACGTCCAGGGCCTGGGCGTAGTCGAGGGCCACCACCCCGGGGGCCTTCTTCCTCAACTTCAACCAGAGCCCGGAGGAGGAGTCGTGGTGTCGGGCGAGCCAGGTCTCGAAGGCATCCGCGGATTCGAATGACAGTGCTTCCCGTTCTTCAGGCATCCGGACAGTGAACCACGCGATGCCCGTCGCGGACCGTCCTCATTCGCGGACCGTCCTCATACATGGATACATGGCCGACACCGATACCGATACCGACATACGCAATCTCACCGACCGCCGCGTCGCCATTTCGCGGACCGCTCGGAGGCCGGGCTTCGATCGACGGAGCGGTGGTGAGGTTGTCGCCGTCGGTGCGGGGCTGGGGATCCTCATCCTCTACGAGGGCAGCGCGCCGCTCTGTACCGCCTTGCGGTGCCGTGCCGACAGGTGGGAGCCGGACTCGCGGCGGGCGGCGCGGCGCAGGAGAGGTACGGCGAGCAGGAACCCGAGGACCGCCCAGGCCGTCAGGACCAGGGCGACCATGGGCAGTTCCCAGGATCCGGCCGCCTCGGCGGTCCGTGCCGTGTCGGGCAGCAGCGCCGAACGCAGGCCCTGCGCCATCCACTTGAGCGGGAAGACCGCGGCCACCTGCTGGACCGGTACGGGCAGCGAGGTGATCGGGAACACCGTCCCGGAGATGAACAGGAGCCCCATCGTCGGCAGCATGACCAGCGCCAGCGCCTCGCGGGGGTTGGGCAGCACCGCGCCTACGGCCGCGCCCAGCGGTACGACGGCGAGCAGCCCGAGCGTGGTGACCCACAGCAGCGTCAGCCAGTCGCCGGGCCCGTGCGGCAGGGGCCCGTCCACCAGCAGCGCCGCGGTCGCCAGGAGTACGGCCAGGGTGCCGACCGCCACGACGACCACCAGCAGGCACTTGGCGACGAGGTAGGCCGGTATCCCGCCCGGCGTGGCGCGCAGCCGCAGCAGGGTGCCTTCCTCCCGCTCGGTCACGAGCGTCTGCGGGAGGTTGATCAGTCCGATCTGGAACAGCAGGTACGCGGCGAAGCCCGCCAGCATCAGATGAGCCATCGGCGTCCGGGTGCCGGGCACGTCGTCGCTGACATACGCGGCGACGAGCAGCACGACGACCACGTTGGTGAGGTGGCCGGACAGCTCCTTGCCGTTGCGCAGCAGGTGCCGCAGCTCGATACCGCCGCGCTGGAGCCCGGCACGCCAGATGTTCGTCATGGGTGTCCCCCTCATGCGGCCTGTGTCTCCTTGTCCGTGTTCCCCTCGCCCGTGTCCCCGTCGGCCCCGTCGGCCCCGTCGTCCGCGTAGCCGCCCGTGCCGTCGGCCTCCCGCCGCACCATGTGCAGGTAGGTGTCCTCCAGCGTCGGACGGCGGACCTCCAGGCCGGCGATCGGGCCGTCCGCCTGCTGGTGGAGTTCCCAGACCAGCCGCGAGGGATCCGCGGTGCGTTCACGGCGGGACGTCCCGTCGTCGGCCGTCCAGCGGACCTCGGCTTGGGCGGCGGCCCGCCGGGCCAGTTCCGCGGGCGTGCCGCAGGCCCGGATCCGGCCGCCGACCAGCATGGCGATCCGGTCGGCGAGCCGCTCGGCCTCCACCAGGTCGTGGGTGGTGAGCAGGACGGTGACGCCCTCGTCGCGGGCCAGCCGTTCGACCAGTACGTGGAACTCGTGCCGCGCCTCCGGGTCGAAACCGGTGGTCGGCTCGTCCAGGAAGAGGAGCTGCGGGCGGCCGACGATGCCGAGCGCGACGTCCAGCCGCCGGCGCTGGCCGCCGGACAGCCGGTCCACCCGCCGGGCGGCCTGGTCGGTGAGGCCGACCAGCGCCAGCAGTTCGGCCGGGTCGCGCGGGTCGGGGTAGTACGTGGCGAAGTGCGTGAGCAGCTCGGCGACCCGCCAGCGGCGGTGGTCGCGCCAGGACTGCAGGACCAGTCCGATCCGGCCGCGCCACGCGTCGTCGCCCCGCTCCGGGTCCGTACCGAGGACGCTGACCTCACCGGCGGAGCGCCGCCGGAAGCCCTCCAGGATTTCGACGGTGGTGGTCTTCCCGGCGCCGTTGGGTCCGAGCAGCGCGAAGACCTCGCCACGGTGGATGTCCAGATCGACGCCGTGCAGGACGTCGACGGCGCCGTACGTCATCCTCACATCGCGCGCGTGGACGACGGTCTGGGCGGGTGTGTGCTCCGGCTTCATCGTCCTGCCCCCGAGTGGTGCCGCTGTCGTGTCGGTGTTTCGGTCGCGGCCAGGGGACCGGCGCCCTCGACGATCGCCCGGAGCGCCGCGACATGCCCCTCGAAGGCGGCGCGCCCGTGGTCCGTCAGCCGTACTCTGGTGCGCCGCTTGCGGCCGCCGCCCTCTTTGTGGAGCTCCAGATATCCGGCCTCCTCCAGGGTGGCCAGTTGTTTGGAGAGCGCGGAGTCGCTGAGCGAGAGGCTGTCCCGTACGAAGGCGAAGTCCGCCCATTCGGTGGCGGCGAGCAGCGCGACCACCGACAGCCGGGTGGCGGGGTGGATCAGCTCGTCGAAGCCGGCGGGGGTGCTCATCGGCCCGCCCCCGCGCCCGCCGGTCCGGTACCTGCCGCCTGTGTGCCGCGTCTCCGCACCGACCCTGCCGCCCACCTGTTCGTCGGCCCGACGAACAGCACGAACACCGTCGCCGAGACCGTGGCCTGGATCAGACCGGCGGACATCGGCTCCAGGGAATCGGTCAGACGGCCGGTCAGCAGGGTCGTCCCGCCGGTCACCACGGCCCCCGCCACGAAGGTGGCGGACATCCGCCGGGTGAACCGGGTGTGGTGCAGGCGCACCCGGCTCCGGCGGTGTTCGAGCACCCCCAGCACGCCGAGCAGCGCGGCGTACGCGGCGATGGCCAGCCCCACGCCCCACCCGGGCAGGTCCAGGCCCAGACCGGCCAGGAAGAGCCACATGAGCGTGGCCGTGGCCCAGGTGGTGCCCCAACCGCCCCCGGCGGACCGCTCGACCTCGTCGTACACCCGCTCCTGCGGCACCCGGATGCGCTGCAGGTCACTCCATGCCTTTTCGGCATCCATCGGCGTGCTCACGGCCCCTGCCCTCCCGCTCACTCAACTTTCCTGCAAGGAAAGTTATCCTGGACTTTCCTGACGGGCAAGTCGTCACAACCGGCCCGCGCGGCTTGCGACGCCCGGACCGGTGCGCTTCTCAGGGAACGCACCGGGCTTCGAGCTCAGCGGTCCGGCGGGTTGCCGCTCGGCGCCGCCGACGCCCGGCGTG
>NZ_MAUD01000357.1 GCF_001700515.1 Streptomyces lushanensis | reverse complement strand
CCCCCGCACCGTCCGCCGCCTTCCCGCCCGCCACGGCCGGTCCTGCCCGGGTGGTGGTGCTGGTCTCCGGTTCCGGCACGAATCTCCAGGCCCTGCTCGACGCCATCGGCGACGACCCGGCGGCCTTCGGGGCACGGATCGTCGCGGTCGGCGCGGACCGGGGCTCCATCGAGGGCCTGGCGCGGGCCGAGCGCGCCGGACTGCCGACCTTCGTCCGCAGAGTCAAGGACTACGGCACGCGTGACGAGTGGGACGCGGCGCTGACCGAGGCGACCGCGGCCCACGCACCGGATCTGGTGGTCTCGGCCGGCTTCATGAAGATCGTGGGCAAGGAGTTCCTCGCGCGCTTCGGCGGGCGGTTCGTCAACACGCATCCCGCCCTGCTGCCCAGTTTTCCCGGTGCCCATGGCGTACGTGACGCGCTCGCGTACGGCGCGAAGGTCACCGGCTGCACCGTCCACTTCGTCGACGACGGCGTCGACACCGGCCCGATCATCGCGCAGGGCGTGGTCGAGGTGCGGGACGAGGACGGGGAAGACGCTCTCCATGAGCGCATCAAGGAAGTCGAGCGACGCCTGCTCGTCGAGGTCGTGGGGCGTCTGGCCCGGCACGGCTATCGCATTGAGGGACGAAAGGTAACGATCCAGTGACCGCCGAAGGTACGAACCGCCCCATCCGTAGGGCGCTGGTCAGCGTCTACGACAAGACGGGCCTGGAGGAACTGGCCCGCGGGCTGCACGAGGCGGGCGTCACCCTGGTCTCGACTGGCTCCACCGCTTCGAGGATCGCCGCGGCCGGTGTACCGGTCACCAAGGTCGAGGAGCTGACCGGCTTCCCCGAGTGCCTGGACGGCCGCGTCAAGACGCTGCATCCGCGCGTCCACGCCGGGATCCTCGCCGACCTGCGGCTCGACTCGCACCGCGAGCAGCTCGCCGAGCTGGACATCGAGCCGTTCGACCTGGTCGTCGTGAACCTCTATCCCTTCCGTGAGACGGTCGCGTCCGGCGCCGGCGCCGACGAGTGTGTCGAGCAGATCGACATCGGCGGGCCCTCGATGGTCCGCGCCGCCGCCAAGAACCATCCGTCGGTCGCGGTCGTCACCAGCCCCGAGCGGTACCCGGACGTCCTCGGGGCCGTGCGGGGCGGCGGATTCGATCTGACGACCCGCAAGCGGCTGGCGGCGGAGGCGTTCCAGCACACCGCCGCGTACGACGTGGCCGTGGCCTCCTGGTTCGCGGACGAGTACGCCGCCGCCGACGACTCGGGTTTCCCCGACTTCCTGGGCGCCACGTACACCCGCAAGAACGTGCTGCGCTACGGCGAGAACCCGCACCAGCCCGCCGCGCTCTACACGAGCGGCGAGGGCGGTCTGGCCGAGGCCGAGCAGCTGCACGGCAAGGAGATGTCGTACAACAACTACACGGACACGGACGCCGCGCGCCGGGCCGCGTACGACCACGCCGAGCCCTGTGTCGCGATCATCAAGCACGCCAATCCGTGCGGGATCGCGGTCGGCGCCGATGTCGCCGAGGCGCACCGCAAGGCGCACGAGTGCGACCCGCTGTCCGCGTTCGGCGGCGTGATCGCCGTCAACCGACCGGTCTCCGTCGCGATGGCCGAGCAGGTCGCCGAGATCTTCACCGAGGTGATTGTCGCGCCCGGGTACGAGGACGGGGCGGTCGAGGTGCTCGCCCGCAAGAAGAACATCCGGGTGCTGCGCTGCGCCGAGCCGCCGGCCTCGACGACCGAGGTCAAGCCGGTCGACGGCGGTGCGCTGCTCCAGGTCACCGACCGGCTCCAGGCCGACGGCGACGATCCGGCGAACTGGACCCTCGCGACCGGCGAGGCGCTGTCCGAGGCCGGGCTGGCGGAGCTGGCCTTCGCCTGGCGCGCGTGCCGCGCGGTCAAGTCCAACGCGATCCTGCTCGCCAGGGGCGGCGCGTCGGTGGGCGTGGGCATGGGCCAGGTCAACCGCGTCGACTCCGCGAAGCTCGCGGTGGAGCGGGCGGGCGAGGAGCGCGCGCGGGGCGCCTACGCGGCGTCCGACGCGTTCTTCCCGTTCCCCGACGGGCTGGAGATCCTGCTGGCCGCGGGCGTCAAGGCGGTGGTCCAGCCGGGCGGTTCCGTCCGTGACGAGCAGGTCGTCGAGGCGGCGCGCGCGGCCGGCGCGACGATGTACTTCACCGGGACGCGCCACTTCTTCCACTGAGGTCTGAGGACTGAGGACTGAGCTCCGGGAGCCGGGAGCCGGGAGCCGGGGGCCGGGATCCGGCGTCCGGTCCTTCATCGGGACTCGGACCCGGACCCGGACTCGGACCCGGCACCGGCTCCCCGGTGGGTCCAGCTCCCGGGGGCCGTACCCCGCGTCATCCGCGCGGGGTACGGCCCCCGGACGCGGCGCACGGCGGGAGCGCCGGGCGGCGGGACACCGGAGGGCGTGCCACAGAACGACGGAGGGCCGTCGTACCCGCCGAGGTGCGGGTAGTACGGCCCTCGTGCCTGCTCGGTGCGCGCTCAAGGAAAGGCAAGGAAGCTCCGACGGGCCTCAGTAGCGCGGGCGGTTGAACCACGCGGCGCCGTCGGCCTTCCCCACGAAGACGGCGATCAGGATGGCGAGGACCGTGTAGATCAGGCCGAACCCGACGAAGGGGTAGATGCCGAGGATCGCGACGATCACGCCGAACACGATGCCGCCGACCTGCACGCCCTTGCCGCCCTTGCCGAACTTCACGGCGAGGACGATCGAGCCTATGCACGTCAGCAGGGCGATGACGGTCATGCCCCACAGCAGACCGCCCGAGTAGTCGGCGAGCTGCTGGAACTGAACGTCGTCCTGGAGCTGCGCGTCGTTCTTGGCGGCGGAGACGGCCGCGGCGGCGATCGCGAAGATGAACATGCCGATCAGGCTGAGGCCGAAGATGACCCACAGCATCACGCGGGCCGCCTTGACACCGCCCGGCATCTCCATCGGGACGCCGGGAGCACCCGGGTAGCCGCCGTACGGCTGGACCGGCGGGGCCTGGGGATAGCCGTAACCGGGCTGCTGGCCCTGCGGGTAACCGTAACCCGGCTGGCTCTGCTGCTGGCCGTAGCCGGGCTGCTGCCCCGGCTGGCCCGGCTGGCCGTACGGGTTGTTGGGATCACCGAAGCTCATGGCGGGGTTCCTCCGTTGGTGAAGCTGGGGACGTTGACGACCCGGGCAGGAGGAACTTCTCAGGACTGAGCGGTCTGCCCCCCGACGTCGGCCGCACACTGCGCGGTAATCGTGTTATCAACGTCTTATTTTGTCCAGCGTGATGACGCGGGCGTTGTGCAAGTGCAACCTCCTGTCCGTTCGACCGGCGCGACCCGCGCGAGCGGCGGGCGTGTGACGGGGGCCACCCCAAGCCACCGCGGGGCGGCGAACCGGGCCGCGAGCCGGAAGGCGAATCGGAAGGCGAATTGGAACCGGGGAGAGGCATCCGCGAGGATGGGGGCATGACCGCCCAGATTCTCGATGGCAAGGCCACCGCAGCCGCGATCAAGTCCGACCTGACCGCCCGCGTGGCGGCACTGAAGGCGAGAGGTGTCACGCCCGGCCTGGGAACCCTGCTGGTCGGGGACGATCCCGGCAGCCGCTGGTACGTGAACGGCAAGCACCGCGACTGCGCGCAGGTCGGCATCGCCTCGATCCAGCGCGAACTGCCCGACACGGCCTCCCAGGAGGACATCGAGGCGGTGGTCGCGGAGCTGAACGCCAACCCCGAGTGCACGGGATACATCGTGCAACTGCCGCTGCCCAAGGGCATCGACACCAACCGGGTACTGGAACTGATGGATCCGCTCAAGGACGCGGACGGGCTGCATCCGATGAGCCTCGGGCGGCTGGTGCTCAACGAGGCGGGCCCGCTGCCGTGCACTCCGTACGGCATCATCCAGCTGCTGCGCCACCACGGTGTGACGATCGCGGGCGCGCATGTGGTGGTCGTCGGCCGCGGTATCACGGTCGGCCGGTCGATCCCGCTGCTGCTGACCCGTAAGTCCGAGAACGCGACCGTGACGCAGTGCCACACGGGCACCCGCGATCTGTCGGCGCAGCTCAGGCAGGCGGACATCATCGTGGCGGCGGCGGGCGTGCCGCACATCGTCAAGCCGGAGGACGTGAAGCCGGGCGCGGCGGTCCTCGACGTGGGCGTGAGCCGGGACGAGAACGGGAAGATCGTCGGAGATGTCCATCCGGGCGTCGCGGAGGTGGCGGGCTGGATCTCGCCCAACCCGGGCGGTGTCGGCCCGATGACCCGCGCGCAGCTGCTGGTCAACGTGGTCGAGGCGGCGGAACGCGCCGCCGCCGACGCGGGCTGAACCGTACGGTGACGCGGAAAGGGGCATCCATGGGTGCTGGTACGAGCACGGGCGACGCGGCCCGGCCGGGGCGTGACGCCCGCGAGGCGCCGGAGCGCGCGGTGGCTGCCGCTGCCGCCGTGCCGGTCCCGGAGGTGTCCGAGGTGGTCCCGGAGGTGTCCGGGGGGTCCGGCGGGTCCGGAGCGGCTGCTCCGGACCCGGCCGCCGGGCCGGTGGACACGAAGCGGACGTCCGTGGAGACGCGGCGGGCCGTACTGGACGCGCCGGATCCGGCGGACGCCCAGGACGCGGACGCCCGGCACACCGTGCCCGACGACGTGAAGACCGAGGTGAGGACGGACGGCGCTGACGGCGTGGACGGCGTGGACACCGTCGAGGGCGCCGAGGGTGACGAGTCCGAGGAGACGAGCCAGCGGTTCTCGGCGGTCACCCGCTACACCGCGCGGCCCGAGGGCGGCGGACGGGCCGCTCCGGGGGACGCGCCCGCGCCCGCCCGCCAGTGGCCGCTGCTCAGCGTGCTGGGGACGACCGGACTCGGGCTGCTGATCGTCGGTCTGCACCCGTTCGCCGAGGCGTTCCGGATCGGCACGATCCTGATCGGCCTCGCCCTCGTCGGCGGTGCCGTGCTGCGTCGTGTGATGCCTTCCGTCGGCATGCTC
The DNA here is from genome assembly GCF_001700515.1 of Streptomyces lushanensis. Lineage (GTDB taxonomy): Bacteria > Actinomycetota > Actinomycetes > Streptomycetales > Streptomycetaceae > Streptomyces > Streptomyces lushanensis. The sequence goes on along the minus strand of NZ_MAUD01000357.1, from coordinate 8,852 downwards.
GCCGTGCGCTCGCGCTTCACCGACATGGTCACGTACGGCCTGCTGGGCGTCGTGATCGTGATGCTCTCGCTCATGACACAGCCCAAGCCATGGCTGGAGATCCCGTTCCTGGAGGACATCGTCCACTCGACCGTGCCGTAGAGCCGCCGGCCCCTGGATCCGTTGACCGCTCGATCCGTCGGTCTCCGGCCCCGTCGGTCTCCGGCCCCGTCGGTCTTCGGCCCCGTCGGTCTTCGGCCCCGTTGGTCTTCGGACGTGTCGGTCTCCGGATCCGCCCGAGCACCGACCGAACCGATGCGTGACCCCGATGCGTGACGTGGGCCCGTACTCTCCCCCGAGGAGTACGGGCCACCGCCGTTTCAGGCAACACCCCCGTGTGCCCAGGGCGGCGCGGGGTGGACCGCGCCGCCCGGTGTGCACCACAGACTGTTCCGCGTCATATCGGTCCGCCGCCAGACCGGTGCGCCGATGTGGGCGGTTGTGGGACGCGTACGACGTCCACCTGCGGGGACGTCTCCTCCCGTGGGACGGCGTGGGACGCGGCGGGACCGGTCGTCGCGGCGGGTGGCCTGTCCTGAAGGTGGTGGACGGCCGCCGGGCCTCGTAACCCTGTGTTCAGAGGTCGCCGTCCCGGGGAGAACCGGGCTGGAGTGTCGAAGCGACCCGATAGCGCATGAGGTGGACATGCCGCGTTGGAAAGAGCTTCCTTCGGACCTGCCCGAAAGGGAACAGCAACTTCTCGTCCAGCTGAGGCGGTTGAAGGACCGCTCCGGTCTCGGTCTGGCCGCCCTGGCGGCGAAGACCAGCTACAGCCGTTCCTCCTGGGAGCGGTATCTCAACGGCAAGCAGCCGGTGCCGCGGGCAGCGGTGGAGGAACTGGCACGGGTGTGCGGCGCGGATCCGACACGGCTGCTCGTACTGCACGAGGTGGCCATGGAGCGGGCCCCGACGGCGAACGGCGGTCCAGGCGCCGCGAGTGCGGGTGCGGGTGCGGGCGTGGGTGCCGGTGCAGGTGTCGGTGCGGCTGTCGGTACGGATGCGCTCGCGGGTGCCGGACAGCCCGAGGACTCGGGGGAGTCCGGGCAGCCGGCCGAGAAATCCGGACCGCCCTCGCCGCCCCCGTCGTCACCTGTTCCTGTCGGGCCGCCCGACGACCGGCCCGCGCCCGCCCGGCGCCTCGTCCCGCTGCGGTACGCGCTCGCCGGAGCGGCCGTCTCCACGGTCGCCGCCTTCTCCGGAGGGCTGCTGCTGGCGCCGGCCGAGGACACGCAGGCCCCGTCCGTACAGACCTATGGGCCCGGCCGTACGTACGAGTGCGCCACCGGCCGCAAGGACGGCCTGTCCTACGCCGGGCACAGCCTCACCACGGAAGCGCTCATCGACATCAACGGCAACGGCCGCGATGTCGTGGAGGCGCAGTGCCTGCTGCGCCGTCACGGCTTCGACCCCGGTGAGATCGACGGACTGTACGGGCCGGGCACCAAGGCGGTCGTGCGGAAGTTCCAGGCCGCTCGCCGGTTGGTCGACGACGGCATCGTCGGGCCCGACACCTGGGGAGAGTTACGGCGATGAGCGGAGCCGGCGCGGTGCCGAGAGCCGCGGAGGGCGAGCGGCTGGCGGCGGAACTGAGCGCTTTGCGGGAGCGTACGGGGCTGAGTCTGGTGGCCCTGGCCGCGCGCACCCCGTACAGCAAGTCGTCCTGGCAGCGGTATCTCAACGGAACGCAACCGCTGCCGAGGCAGGCGGTGGAGGCCCTCTGCGCGCTCGCCGACGAGCCGTCGGGGCGGCTGCTGGTGCTCTGGGAACTGGCCGACGCGGCGTGGAGCGGCCGGGCGGAGACATCGGGCGCGCCGGACCGCCGTGCGTCCGCGACGCACGTCGCCGAAACCGCGGGCGCGGCGGCCTCGACCGATTCCGAGACTTCGACCGGTACGGCGGCCGTAACCGGTACCGCGGCGGTGACCCGTACCGCGGCCGTGACCAGTACGGCGGCCTCGACCGGCACACCGGACCCGGACGGCACGGCTCGGACACACCCGGACGAACTGTCCGGGAAGCGCCGCCGGGTTCCGACGCCCGCCCTGACGGCGGCAGCGGTGGTTGTGACGGCGGTGGTCGTGACGGCGGTCCTCGCCGGAACCGGGCTGCTGCGGGACGACGGCGACGACGGGCACCGGCGGAACGCCGCCGACGCCACCTGGATCCAGGCCTCGCCCTTGGTGCCGGGCTGTAGGGAATCGGCCTGTGACGGCAAGAATCCGCAGGTCATGAACTGCGGCGGCCAGGGGATGGTCGCGACCGTCAACGCCTTCACGGCCACGGGCGGTCAGCGGCTGGAACTGCGCTACGGGGAGTACTGCCGTGCCGTCTGGGTACGGGCGAGCCGGCTGCGCCTGGGCGACCGCGTCGTCCTGACCGCGCCCGGCGGAAAGACGGCCGAACTCGTCGCGATCCGGCGCGATGTCGGGCGTTACGTCTCCACTCCCATGGCCGGAGCGAGCGATCCGGCCGACGCGCGGGTGTGTCTGCGGCCGGGCGCGGACCGGGACGGGAATGAGGAGTGCTTCAGTGCCTTTGCGAAGCGGTGAGCCGACGAGCCGACAGCAGAGCCGCAGAGCCGGTGAGCTGGTGAGCCGACGCGTAGGTGAGCCGGCGAGCAGGAGAAGCGGGATGAGCGGGAGATAGGACCAGGAGAAAAAGGTGAACGGCGCCCGTCCCCTCCCCCGAAGAAGGACGGGCGCCGTCCGCCCCCGTGCCGGTCCGCGGTGCCGCCCGCGGTGTTCTGCGACACAGATATCAGCGTCATGCACGCGCCAAACGGGTTCAAGGGTTGCCTATCGCCTGATGCATGGAGGTGACCATTCCGCCATGGTGTGATCAACGGGCAACGGATGCGAGACTTGAAGCGGGGTTCGGTACAGGGGGCGCGCGAGAGAGCGCGATACCGCACCCAAATGCCTCCGTGCGCTGCCGACGTAGGAACTGCCATCCTGACCCGGCGCATCCCTGTGGGTGTCGCGGAGCACATTGGGCACGTCGCGGGGGGACAAGGGGGAGGCACATGCCTCGTTGGAAGGCGCTACCGGAGGAACTCGATCCGGAAGTCAAGGAGTTCACCAGTCAGCTCCGCAGGCTGGTGAACCGCAGCGGTCTGAGCATCGCCGCGGTGGCCGACAGGACGGGCTACAGCAAGACGTCCTGGGAGCGCTATCTCAACGGGCGGCTGCTCGCGCCCAAGGGCGCGGTCATGGCGCTGGCCGATGTCACCGGCACGAATCCGACGCATCTCACCACGATGTGGGAGCTGGCGGAGCGCGCGTGGAGCCGCTCCGAGATGCGCCACGACATGACCATGGAAGCGATACGGATCTCCCAGGCGCGGGCGGCGCTGGCCGAGACCGGCGAGAACCCGGCTGTCGGACACCCCGGTGGCCCTGGCGGCCCGGGCGGTTCCGGCGCGCCCGGTCGGCCCGGCGGATCGGGGCGGTCCGGTGGCCCCGGTGGCCCTGGCGCCTCCGACAGGCCCGGCGGTACAGGCCGTTCGGGTCGGCCCGGTGGATCCGGGTGGTCCGGTGCGCCCGTCGGCCCCATGGGCTCCGGTGGCCCTGGCGGCCCGGCCGGCCCCGGTGCGGGCCCCGTGGGCCGGCCCGGTGGAGCCACCCTTGACTTCGGCCGTGGCAGGGGCGCCGACCTGGGCGGGCCCGGGGGCCGTGCCGTACCGCCGCCCGGCGGCCCGGCGGCCCCGCCACGGCCGCCGTCGCAGGGCCCGGGCCGTGGCGGCGGGCGCGGACGGCGCAAGGCGATCGTCTTCGCGGTGGGCGTGGTCGGCGCGCTGGCGGTGGTGGCCGCCGCGGTGCTGCTGACCGACATCGGCGGTGACGGCGGCGGCAAGGCCGTCGCGGAGTCCCCGAAGCCCTCGCCGTCCCTCAGCAGCAGCCCCGTACTGCCGCCCGGTGTGAAGTGCGGTGGTGACGACTGCTCAGGACAGGACCCGGAGACGATGGGCTGCGGCGGGGAGTTCGCCACGACCGTCTCCAGCGCCACGGTGGGCACGGCCCTGATCGAGGTACGTCACAGCCCGACGTGCGGGGCGGCCTGGGCGCGGATCACCCAGGCGGCGACGGGCGACGAGGTACGGATCAGCGCGGGCGGCAAGGCCCAGAACGGCGTGGTGGAGGTGGCCGCCAACGCGTACACGCCGATGGTCGCCGTACCGGACGCGGGCAGCGCGAAGGCGTGCGCGACACTCATGACGGGTGAGACGGGCTGCACTTCGACGCGCTGAGCGAGCGGCCGGCGACGGCACGCACGTCCCGGCGGACGGCCCGGCCGCCCGCCGCCCTAGCGGTACCGGCGCCCGGCGGGCGCGCCCACGAACACGCCGTCGTGAGCCGTGCAACCGGGCCCTGTCCGGTCGATCTTCGCGGGTCCGCGACGCCCGGCACGGCACCTCGCTGCGTTGTCGGCGTTGTCGGCGTCTCCCGAGTACATCCAGTACGCGGGCGATCCTCCGCCTTGCGATGCTCCCCCGTGGCCTGAACGGCACGGGAGGTACCCCCTCCACCGGAAGCCGCGGCCCGATCCACGAAGACCGACCGGACAGGACCTGGGGGCCGACGGCCCGTCCGGGCGCGGGTCGGATAGCCTGATCGCCGGATATCTCTTCACGTCAAGATTCGCGGCCGCGGAGATGTCCCGCACCAGGGGCAGGGACCCCCACCGCCAGCGTCTTACGGAGACCGCCATGACCCGCACTCCCGTGAATGTCACCGTCACCGGCGCGGCCGGCCAGATCGGCTACGCGCTGCTCTTCCGCATCGCGTCCGGCCATCTGCTCGGCGCGGACGTGCCGGTCAGGCTCCGTCTCCTTGAGATCCCGCAGGGCCTCAAGGCCGCCGAGGGCACCGCGATGGAGCTGGACGACTGCGCCTTCCCGCTGCTCGACGGCATCGAGATCACGGACGACCCGAACGTCGCCTTCGACGGCGCGAACGTGGCACTGCTGGTCGGCGCCCGTCCCCGTACCAAGGGCATGGAGCGCGGCGACCTGCTCTCCGCCAACGGCGGCATCTTCAAGCCGCAGGGCAAGGCCATCAACGACCACGCCGCGGACGACATCAAGGTCCTCGTCGTCGGCAACCCGGCGAACACCAACGCGCTGATCGCGCAGGCCGCCGCGCCCGACGTACCGGCCGAGCGCTTCACCGCGATGACCCGTCTCGACCACAACCGCGCCATCTCGCAGCTCGCCGCGAAGACCGGCGCCGCCGTCTCCGACATCAGGCGTCTGACGATCTGGGGCAACCACTCCGCCACCCAGTACCCGGACATCTTCCACGCGGAGATCGCGGGCAAGAACGCCGCCGAGACCGTCGACGACGAGGTCTGGCTGGCCGAGACGTTCATCCCGACCGTCGCCAAGCGCGGTGCGGCGATCATCGAGGCCCGTGGCGCGTCCTCGGCCGCCTCCGCCGCCAACGCGGCCATCGACCACGTCCACACCTGGGTCAACGGCACCGCCGAGGGCGACTGGACCTCCATGGGCATCCCGTCGGACGGTTCCTACGGTGTGCCGGAGGGCCTGATCTCCTCCTTCCCGGTCACCGCCGGCAACGGCGTGTACGAGATCGTCCAGGGCCTGGACATCAACGCGTTCTCGCGGGCCCGTATCGACGCCTCGGTGCAGGAGCTCCAGGAGGAGCGCGACGCGGTGCGCGCGCTGGGCCTGATCTGACGGCTCCGAAGCCCCAGGAGCGAAGGCCCTGAGCCAAGCCCGAAGAGCCTGACACCGGCTGCGGACATCGGAACGCCCCCGACTCCCGTCGGGGGCGTTCCGGCGTCCAGCGAGTGCGCACGCCCCGCCCGCACGCCCCGCCCGCACGTCCCGACCGCACGCCCCGGCAGAGCCCGCGCGGTCAGTGCGCGTACTGGCCAGGGGTGTAGTGGCCCGGCACCATCCGGGTGGAGACACCGAACCGGTTCCAGGCGTTGATCGCCGTGATCGCGGCGATCAGATGGGCCAGCTCGGTCTCGTCGAACTGCTCCGCGGCCTTCCCGTACACCTCGTCCGGCACGAAACCGTCGGTCAGCACGGTGATCGCCTCGGTCAGCTCGATCGCCGCGATCTCCTTGGCCGTGTAGAAGTGCCGCGACTCCTCCCAGGCGCTGAGCTGGATGACGCGCTCCACCGACTCGCCGGCCGCCAGCGCGTCCTTGGTGTGCATGTCGAGGCAGAACGCGCAGTGGTTGAGCTGCGACGCGCGGATCTTGACCAGTTCGAGCACGGTGGGATCGACCCCGTGCCGGGCGGCGGCGTCCAGCCGGACCATGGCCTTGTAGACCTCGGGAGCGAGCTTGGCCAGGTCGAGACGCGGGGAGTGCTCGGGAGCGTATCGCTTCGTCTCGTTCTCTGTGTGCGTTGTCATGATGACGACGCTACGCGCCCGGTGGCGCAGGGGTATGGTCCATTCCCATGACGGATCCCTGGGCCAAATCCCCGCCCGAACCCGCGGCGAGCGGCGTCCTCGGGGTCGATCTCCATCTTGAGCTGCGTGGCCCCGGACTGCGCGCCGGGCTCATGGACGCCCTGCGCGAGGCCGTCCGTACGGGCAGGCTCGCCCCCGGCACCCGGCTGCCGTCCTCCCGTTCGCTCGCCGCCGACCTGGGCGTCGCCCGTAACACCGTGGCCGACGCCTACGCCGAACTGACCGCCGAGGGCTGGCTCACCGCCCGGCAGGGCTCGGGCACCCGCGTGGCCCGGCGGGCCGCGCCGCGCAGGGCCGCTCCCGCACCGCCGAGGACCCGGCCGGTCCGTCGCGGGCCCGCCCACAATCTGCTGCCCGGCTCTCCCGACCTGGCCGCGTTCCCGCGCGCCCAGTGGCTCACGGCCGCCCGCCGGGCGCTGACGGCCGCGCCCCACGAGGCCTTCGGGTACGGCGATCCTCTGGGCCGGATCGAACTGCGGACCGCCCTCGCCGAGTACCTGCCGCGCGCCCGGGGCGTGTACGCGGCTCCGGAGCGGATCGTCGTCTGCTCCGGCTTCCTCCATGGGCTGATGCTGCTGGGCCAGGTGCTCAGGGCCCGGGGGGTACCGGCGGTCGCCGTCGAGTCGTACGGTCTCGGCTTCCACCGCGACGCGCTGACCGGGGCTGGGCTGCGGACCCCGGCCCTCCCGCTGGACGCGCGCGGCACCCGCACCGAGGAACTGGCGGACCTGCGCGGTGTCGGGGCGGTACTGCTGACCGCGGCGCACCAGTTCCCCCTCGGCATGGCGCTCCATCCGGACCGGCGCTCGGCCGCCGTGGACTGGGCGCGGGCCGCGGACGGGCTGATCCTGGAGGACGACTACGACGGTGAGTTCCGCTACGACAGGCAGCCCGTCGGCGCCCTTCAAGGACTCGATCCCGAACGGGTGGTGTACCTCGGCACCGCGAGCAAGTCCCTGACGCCCGGACTGCGGCTCGGGTGGCTGGTACTGCCCGAGGAACTCGTCCGCGAGGTGGGCGCGGTGAAGGGCGAGGTGGACTGGGCGTCGAGCGCGCTCGACCAGCTCACGCTCGCGGAGTTCATCACCTCGGGCGCGTACGACCGTCATGTGCGCTCGATGCGGCTGCGCTACCGGCGCCGCCGCGACCAGCTGGTGGCCGCGCTCGCGGAACGGGCTCCGGAGATCCGGGTGACCGGCATCGCGGCCGGTCTGCACGCCGTCGTCGAACTCCCGCCGCGCACCGAGCGCTCGGTGGTCGAGGCCGCCGCCTGGCAGGGCCTGGCGGTGTACGGTCTGAGCCGCTTCCGGCACCCGTCCGTCGCGCCGGGCACCGACGCCCTGGTGGTCGGCTACGGCACGCCGTCGGACAGCGCGTGGCCGGGCGCGCTGGACGCGCTGTGCCGCGTCCTGCCGTGACCCCGTAACGAACCCGGCGCCCGCTCGCCGACCCGCCGCCACGTCCGCCCTGCTGCCACCGGTCCCGGTCCTGGCCGTCGTGCGGTGACTGTCGACACCCTCCGACGGTCGAATTACGATGATCGGTACGGCATCGCGTGTCGGTCACCGTCCGGGTGAGGCATGGAGGTGCCCGTGAGTGTGCCTTACGGAGGCATTCCACAGTGTCCATCCAGTTGAATCACACCATCGTCCACTCCCGGGACAACCGGGAGTCCGCCGAGTTCCTGGCCCATGTCCTCGACCTTCCGGTCGGGACCGAGTGGGGCCCGTTCATCCCCGTCGAACTGAGCAACGGCGTCACCCTCGACTTCGCCTCGATACCGCCGGAGTCGATCGTCCCGCAGCACTACGCCTTCCTGGTCAGCGAGGAAGACTTCGACGGGATCTTCCGGCGCATCCAGGACAAGGGCGTCACGTTCTACGCCGATCCGCACCGGAAGCACCCGGGCGAGATCAACCACAACGACGGTGGCCGCGGCGTCTACTTCATCGACCCGGTCGGTCACGCCATGGAAGCCATCACGCGCCCCTACGGCGGCGGCGAGAGCTAGAGCGTGTTCCGGAATGCCGTATTTCTGGACTTCCCGAACTTCCTGAACGCCTCGTAGTACGGCTCACGGCAAGCCCCGGGGGGCGGTGGTTCCGCCGCCCCCCGGGGTCCGAGGGGACGGCGCCCGGTCAGTCCCCGTCCGTCAGCACCGCGCGCAACTGGTCCAGGCCCCAGTCGAGGTCCTCCTTGCTGATCACCAGCGGCGGAGCGATACGGATCGTGGAACCGTGGGTGTCCTTCACCAGCACACCCCGGTCCATCAGCCGCTCCGAGATCTCCCGGCCCGTTCCGCGCGAGGGCGCGATGTCCACCCCGGCCCACAGCCCGCGGCCCCGCACCGCCTCCACCGCGCCGCCG
>NZ_MAUD01000356.1 GCF_001700515.1 Streptomyces lushanensis | reverse complement strand
GTGGCCTCCCAGGGCCGGGGACCCGGGCCCCCGGCCCTGGGAGGCCACCGGACCGGGCCCCTGTTCCGCCTCGGGCATCTCCTTCGGGCACGGGCCGGTGGACGCCGCCATGGGCCATCGGGCCGTCGAGATCGAGCTGACGAACTGCGGGAGGAAGCCCTACCGCGTCAACGGCTACCCCGAGATCCTTGTCCTGGACGAGGACCGTGAGCCGCTCGCGCTCACGCTCACCCATGGCAACGCGTACACGGACGCCTCCAGGAACCAGGGGCCGAAGCCGCTGACACTGGCGCCGGGGGACTCCGCGCGGTCGGTGCTGCACTGGAACAACCGGATCACCGATACGGCGGCCCACGGCACCGGCGCCCATGTGGTGGTCGCCGCCGCGGCGGGCGAGGAGCGGAGCACGCTGCCGCTGCCGGTGGATGTCGGCACGTCGGGCGAACTGGACGTCACGGCATGGGCCACCGGGCCGGCCCCGCGTCCGAACTGACCGGTCCGGGTCTGCCGTTGGCAGTATTCCGCTGTCGGCCGTTCGGCGTTCGTATATCGGCATCGAACAGTGATCGGCCGTCCGTTCGGGATGCGGCAGGATGCTCCCATGATGCGTACTCTGCCCCGTCCGGGGCTTCTGCTGTTACCGGGCCCCGCCCTCGCGTCCGCGGCCCGCGGGACCGGGAGGGCGCACGCCGGCGCCCCGGCCGACCGTGCCGAACCGGGGGCGCGCGCCCGGTACACGCGGTCGGCGGCCGAGCCGGCCCGGGTGACCGGGGCGGACGGCTCCGAGGCCGCGCCGCCGCCGGTCGGCGGCGGCGGTTTCGGCGGTACGTACACATCAGCGCGCTCCAGTGCTCCGAACAACAGCGTGCCGGAGGGAGCTTCGGGGTAGCAGGGGCCGGACTGTCAGTGGGTGCTGGTCCAACAGGGGATATGGAGGGCATGGAGAACATGGAGAACGAAAACGCCCACCAGGGCGAAGCAGACCTGGGCGAAACGGATCTGGGCGACCGAGGCGGGGCGGAGGACCGGGACGCGGGCGGTCCCGGCACGGCCGACCGGGGTGAACTGGCCGCGCTGCGCGCGGCCTTCCCGGCGGAGCGGTGTCTGCCACCGCTGGGCTGGGACGCGGTGCGCGCCTTCGAGCGCGAGCAGGGGATCGTCCTGCCCGAGCCCTACCGCACGCTGGTCGCCGAGATCTGCGACGGATGCAGCGAGGGCCCTGCCGACGTCGACGGGCTGATACCCGTGGCGGCGCTGCCCGCCGACTGGGGATGCGCGCAGACACAGCGGGTGCTGTCGAAGCCCTTCCCGCTCACCGAGACGTGGGTGTGGGAGGACGACCCGCGGCCGTACGAGGAGATCGAACCGCTCATCGACGAGGTCTGCAACCACGGGAGCGTGGTGCTGGGCGCGGACGGCTGCGGGATGTACTGGCATCTCGTGGTCACGGGCCCGCAGCGGGGCCGGATCTGGAACATCAGCGATGTGGGCGCGGCGCCGTTCGGGGCGGCGTTCGGCCACACCACCGCGGGGGACGGGTTCGCCGGCTGGGTGGCGCACTGGGCGACCACACGGCGGCCATGGTTCGACGTCGTGGTCTGACGGGGACCACGGACGGGGACATGACCGGTCGTCGGCCGCGACGGGGCGGGACGACGCGGCCGGTTGGTCGACCTCGACCGCACTTCATCTTCGAGCATGGTGGCGAGGGCGCACCGCGGGGGTGTGCCACCGAGGAGGCACCACCATGTCCGTACGTTCCGCCACCCTGCCCGAGATCTCCCGACCGGGTGTGGGTGTTGTCACGGTCGGCCGCCGGCGCCTCGGCACGCCCCGAGCGCCGGCGGGCCGCGGTCGAGGCCGTCGGCCGCGTGCGGCGGAGCCGGGAGTGGCCCCACGCCGGGCTGCTCTCGTACTCCGTCCTCACCGGCAACGACGGCGACTCCCTGCTCCACCGCTCGCAGTGGAGCGGCCCGGAGGCGTACGAGGAGTTCGACCGCACCGGCCGTGACGAGCGCGACGCCGGGATCGACGCGGCCGTGCCCGGGACCGGGCGGACCGGACCGCGCGCGTACGAGCTGTACCGCAGCCGGGGGCGCACGGCGGGCGGGCGCCCCCTTCCCGGCTGTGTCGTGATCGTGGACGTGGAGTTCGACGGGTCCGACAGCGAGCGGAATCGGCGTGGACGGGACACATGTCCTGAACTACGCGGAGTGGGAGAGCGAGCAGGCGCATCTCGACGCGCTGGCCGCGCCGGGCGACGGGGGCGGCACGGAGACCGAGGCGTGGCGGCGGGTGCGCAACCACCCCGGGCTCACGCGCGGCACGGTGCGTCGGTACACACCCGCGCCGAGCCTCACCGCGGGGTGAGAGCGGCGGCCCGGCCGTATGTGGGGTACGGCCGGACCGCCGCGGTTCCCGGGATGTGACGCCCCCCGTGCGAAGGTTTCCGGCCACTTGGGGAGGAGCCGTGCGGGGGGCCGTTCTACGCGCGTAATCTCCTTGCTGCGCGGGCCGGTTGTCAAGGGTGCCCCGACCCGCTCCACCTGTCGGGTACATGAACCGGGTGGGATGGGTCCAAATGCGTCTACGCTGGGGGCCGCCGTGAATCCGTACGCCGCGAGGAGAACCACCAGATGACCGGAGACCGCCCCACCGTGCCCCCGGTACGACTGCCCTCGGACGCGGAACTGGCGCGGGACGCGCTGGCCGCGCCACTGCTCGCCCGAGCCGCGCGGCTGGCCCGCTGGGCGGGCCCAGGCACTCGCGTGGGCGCGGGCGGTGAGCTGGTCGACGAGCAGCTTCCCGAGGCGGCGAAGGTGCTCGGTCTCGTGGACGAGGACGGCGAGGCGTACGCGAGCGAGGCGTGGCGGGTCGCGGTCGACACGGGCCTGGTGGCGGTCGAGGACGACGAGGACGACGAGACGGACGACGGCACCACCGGCCGGGTCACGGCGGGCGACCAGCTCGCCCTTCTCACCTCCGGATCCCCGCAGGACGTGCTGGCGCTCTGGCTGGACGCCCTGGACGTCGTCTTCGCCGACGCGACCGCGCCGGTCCTGGACGATCTGGCCGCGGCGATCGGCGAGGACGGCGAGATCGACTTCGAATCGCTCGACTGGGACCCGGAGTCGGAGGCGGAGTTCCTCGAAGGCGTGCTCGGCAATCTCTATCTGCTCACCGTCGCGGACGGGGACGGCGCGTCGGGACCCGTACCGCTGCCCGTCCTCGCCGCGTCGATGATCGTGCCCGACGACATGGGCGAGCCCACCGACGACGTCCTGGAGCAGGTCTCCGAGGCGATGATGCGGCTGGACGACCAGTTCCGGCTGCTGGAGCCCGTCGGGCTGGTCTCGTACGTACCGGTGGACGAGGCCCTGATGGAGGAGGACGCGGGGGGCGCCGACGCCTCGCTGCCCGTCGGCGAGGAGGACGTCGCCCGCTACGGCATGGTCCGGCTGACGCCGCTCGGGCTCTACGGGATCAGGTCGCGGATGCTGGAGGCCGGAGTCGACGCGCCCGCCGTCGGCGATCTCGCGGACAAGGACGCGCACGCGCTGCTGGACGGCGTCGCGCACTTCCCGGAGCTGTCGGCCCGCGCCGAGACCGAGCAGTGGCTGGCCCGCCGCGCGCCGGCCGACGCGGCGGGCCGGCTGCTGGCCGCCGCGCGCGGCACGGACCAGCGCGCGCCGCTGCGCCGGCTCCACTGCCAGCAGGCGCTCTCCCTGGTCGGCGCGGAGGCCGAGTCGGCGGTACGGGAGGTGCTGGACGACCCGGAACTGGGCGGTCTGGCCCGTGTCTGGCTCGCCGAACTGGGCGCGCGCGACGTGCCGCCGCCGCCGGAGCCGATGATCTTCTGGCTGGCCATCGACACGATCGCGGCGCAGCTCGACGCGGAGGGTGAACCGGAGGAGCTCCAGGAGCTGATCGAGGGCCTGGTCGGCCGCCACGGAGGCTTCTTCGACGCGGCCTGGCGCGTCGACCACCCGGCGACGGCGGATGTCCTGGAGGCGATGGGCCGGCTGCACCGCGACCGGGGGGTCTCGAAGGAGGCGCGCAAGGCGGCGTTCAAGGCAAGGTCCCGCGCGTAGCCGCCTCCCGGCGAGGGACCGTGATCCGCCGGAGGGCACCCGGCGCCGGTGCGGGCCGGTCCGTCCTCAATCGCCGGACGGGCTGGATGTGCCGCCCGGCACGGGCCGCAGCCGGAATGCGGCGGGAGGGGGGCGGGGTCGCAGGAGGTGCGTGTCCGGACA
>NZ_MAUD01000355.1 GCF_001700515.1 Streptomyces lushanensis | reverse complement strand
GCCGGGTGGGGCGAGCGCGGCCGACGTCCCGGCGGATCCGCCGCCACCGGCCCCCGCCCCCGCCTCCGTCCCCGCACGGGGCTCGGCCTACATGGGCATGGGCATCATCGAACACGACGGCCAGGGCGGTCTGCCCCGGAAGAACCGCGTGCCCCAGACCGAGGGCGTGGACGTCTCCGGGCACCAGGGCAATGTCAACTGGAGGGCCCTGTGGAGCAGCGGGGTGGACTGGGCCTACACCAAGGCGACCGAGGGGACCTCCTACAAGAACCCGTCGTTCACGCAGCAGTACAACGGCGCGTACAACGCGGGCCTGATCCGTGGCGCGTACCACTTCGCCGCCCCCGACGGTTCGAGCGGCGCGAGCCAGGCCGACTACTTCGTGGACAACGGCGGCGGCTGGTCGCGTGACGGCAGGACCCTGCCGGGCGTGCTGGACATCGAGTGGAACCCGTACGGCCCGGCCTGCTACGGCAGGACCCGGGGCCAGATGGTCGACTGGATCGGCGACTTCCTGGACACCTACCGCTCCCGCACCGGCCGCGACGCGCTGATCTACACGGCCACGAGCTGGTGGAAGACCTGCACCGGCAACTACCCGGGCTTCGCCTCCACGAATCCGCTCTGGATCCCCCGCTACGACACCTCGGTCGGCGAACTGCCCGCGGGCTGGGACTTCCACACGATCTGGCAGTACACCTCCAAGGGCCCCATCGTCGGAGACCACAACAGATTCAACGGCGCCCTCGACCGAGTCCAGGCCCTGGCCAACGGCTGACCGCGGATGGGACGCCCCCGGCCGGAACCCTGGTGGGGGTTCCGGCCGGGGGCGTGTTCCTGCTCGGGACGGTTTCCGCCGGCTTTCGGTCAGGCCGCGGCCGAGATCGGGACCTCCGCCGGGGACAGGGCCAGATCGAGGACCTGGCGGACGTCCGTGACCGGGTGGACGTCCAGTTTGCCGAGGATCTCGGCCGGGACGTCGTCGAGGTCGGGCTCGTTGCGCTTGGGGATCACGACCGTCGTGATGCCCGCGCGGTGGGCGGCCAGCAGTTTCTGCTTGAGGCCGCCGATGGGCAGGACACGGCCCGTCAGGGAGACCTCGCCGGTCATGGCGACGTCCGTACGGACCAGGCGCCCGCTCAGCAGTGAGGCGAGTGCCGTCGTCATCGTGATGCCCGCGCTCGGGCCGTCCTTCGGGACCGCGCCCGCCGGGAAGTGGATGTGCACGCCCCGGTCCTTGAGATCGGCCACCGGCAGCTCCAGTTCCGCGCCGCGCGAGCGGAGGAAGGAGAGGGCGATCTGCGCCGACTCCTTCATCACGTCACCGAGCTGTCCGGTCAGGGTCAGCCCGGAACCGCCCGTCTCCGGATCGGCCAGCGACGCCTCCACGTACAGGACGTCACCGCCCGCGCCGGTCACCGCGAGGCCCGTCGCCACGCCCGGCACCGCCGTACGGCGCTCCGCCGGGTCCTGCGCGGACTCGGGCACATGGTGCGGCCGTCCGATCAGCTCGCGCAGATTCTCCGCGCCGAGCGTGAACGGCAGCTCGCGGTCGCCCAGCTCGTGCTCGGCCGCGACCTTGCGCAGCAGCCGCGCGATGGCGCGCTCCAGGTTCCGTACGCCGGCCTCACGGGTGTACTCCCCGGCCAGCCTGCGCAGCGCCTCGTCCTCCAGCGTGACCTCGCCGGGCTCCAGGCCCGCGCGCTCCAGCTGCCTGGGCAGCAGATGGTCCCTGGCGATGACGATCTTCTCGTCCTCCGTGTAGCCGTCGAGCCTGACCAGCTCCATACGGTCGAGCAGCGCTTCCGGGATCGCCTCCAGGACGTTCGCCGTGGCGAGGAACACCACGTCGGACAGGTCGAGTTCGACCTCCAGATAGTGGTCGCGGAAGGTGTGGTTCTGCGCCGGGTCCAGGACTTCGAGCAGGGCCGCGGCCGGATCGCCGCGGAAGTCGGAGCCGACCTTGTCGATCTCGTCGAGCAGGACGACCGGGTTCATCGAACCGGCCTCCTTGATCGCCCGGACGATACGGCCCGGCAGCGCGCCCACGTAGGTGCGCCGGTGGCCGCGGATCTCCGCCTCGTCCCGTACGCCGCCGAGCGCGACCCGGACGAACTTCCGGCCCATCGCGTGCGCCACGCTCTCACCGAGCGAGGTCTTGCCGACACCGGGCGGCCCGACCAGGGCCAGCACGGCGCCGCCGCGACGGCCGCCGACCACCCCGAGACCGCGGTCCGCGCGGCGCTTGCGCACGGCCAGATACTCGGTGATCCGTTCCTTCACGTCCTCCAGGCCCGCGTGCTCGGCGTCGAGGACCGCCTGCGCGCCCCGGATGTCGTACTCGTCCTCCGTCCGCTCGTTCCAGGGCAGCTCCAGCACCGTGTCCAGCCAGGTGCGGATCCAGGAGCCCTCCGGGCTCTGGTCGGAGGCACGCTCCAGCTTGTCGACCTCCTTGAGCGCGGCCTCCCGCACCTTCTCCGGGAGATCGGCCGCCTCGACGCGGCTCCGGTAGTCGCCGGACTCGTCCTCGTCGCCCTCGCCGTTCAGCTCGCGCAGCTCCTTGCGCACGGCGTCGAGCTGACGCCGGAGCAGGAACTCGCGCTGCTGCTTGTCGACGCCCTCCTGGACGTCCTTGGCGATGGACTCGGCGACATCCTGCTCCGCGAGGTGGTGACGGAGCTGCTCGGTGGCGAGCTTCAGCCGGGCCACCGGATCGGTGGTCTCCAGCAGCTCCACCTTCTGGGCGGTGGAGAGGAAGGGCGAGTAACCGGAATTGTCGGCGAGCGTGGACACGTCCTCGATCTGCTGGACGCGGTCCACCACCTGCCAGGCGCCGCGCTTCTTCAGCCAGTCGGTGGCGAGCGCCTTGTACTCCTTGACCAGCTCGGTCACCGAGCCGGGCAGCGGGTCGGGAGCGGTTTCGTCGACACTCACACCCTCGATCCAGAGGGCCGCGCCGGGCCCCGTCGTACCGGCGCCGATCCGCACCCGGCCACGGCCGCGGATCAGCGCGCCCGGGTCGCCGTCGGAGAGCCGGCCGACCTGCTCGACGGTCCCCAGCACGCCGATCCCGGCATAGGTCCCGTCGATGCGCGGCACCAGCAGCACCTTCGGCTTGCCCGCACCACCGTCGCCGATCCGCGCGGCGGCCTGGGCGGCCTCCACCGCGGCGCGGACCTCGGTGTCGGACAGGTCGAGAGGCACCACCATGCCGGGCAGCACGACCTCGTCGTCGAGCGGCAGCACGGGAAGCGTGAGCGATGTGGACATGGCAGCCATGATCTCCCCTTCGGCAGTCAAGTTGAGCTATACCGACTCAATGCTTGTGAGCCTCTGGATGTTCCCCCGGCCGCGTTCGCTCTGAGCGATCGCGCTCCCCCGTAACCCTCCTGCCCATGGCGCCGATCCGGCGGCCCCCGCCGTGAACCGTCGGTGCCGGGGCCGGCGATAGAGGGGCGTGAGACTGTTCCGCCCCATGGGGGGTGACCGCGACGACGGCGCGCTGCTGCGCGCCGTCGCCGAAGGGGACGCCGAGGCACTGGCCCTGCTGTACGACCGGCACGCCGGCTGGCTGCTGGCCCGGCTGACACGGCGGTGCCCGGACGGCGAGACCGTACGGGAGGTCCTCCAGGACACCTTTGTGACCGTATGGCGCTCGGCCGCGAGCCACCGGGGTGGTGAGGCCGGGGGCTGGCTGTGGGTGATCGCCGCGCGGCGGCTGGCGGACGCGCAGCGCGCGTGGGCGCGGGCCGAGCGCGCCGGCCGGGCGGAGAGCGGGCACGGGCCGGGCGGGACCGCGCCCTCCGCCGAGGAACGGGTGCTGGCGGGCCTGGAGTACGGGGACGTCGGCGCCGCGCTCGACCGGATCTCCCCCGAACTGCGCGAGGTGCTGCGCGCCACGGTGGTCGACGGTCTGACCACCCGCGAGACCGCGCGGTTCCTCGGCATACCGGAAGGCACGGTCAAGTCCCGTGCGCTGCGCGCCCGCAGAGAGCTGCGGGCCGCGTTGGCCCACATCGCACCCACGGGAGGTACCGCGTGAGCGCCTGGCATGTGGATGACTCGCTGGCCACCGCCTACGCGGCCGGCTCCGCGCCCGAGCCCGGCGCCTGGTCCCTGGAGAAGCACATCGAGTCGTGCGGCGCGTGCGCGGTCCTGGTGTCGACGGCGGTGCGAAGGGGAGCCGCGGGTCCTGTGCTCGCCGAGGTCCGGGAGGCGGTGCTCGCGGCGGCGGTGAGGCCGGCGCCGCCCGCGCCGCTCACACCGCCACTCGGGCCGACGGCCCGCGTGCTGTGGGCCGCCGGGCCCGCGCTGCGCGGTCCCTGGCTGGTGGCGCTGCTGCTGGTGGCCGCCGGTGCGGTCGGGCTGGCGTACGGCGCCGGCTTCGCGGGCGCGCGCCCGCTGCTGCTGGCCCTGGCACCGGTGCTGCCCCTGGCCGGAGTGGCGGTGTCGTACGGGGAACACGCGGACCCGATGCACGAGATCGGCGCGTCCACGCCGGGCGGCGGGCTGCGGCTGCTGCTGACCCGTACGACGGCGGTCCTGGCCGTGAGCCTGCCTCTGCTGACCCTGGCCGGAGCGCTGATGCCCTCCTCGGTCTCCATGGCGCCCACGGCTTCCACGGTGCCGTCGGTGTTCGCCGTGCCATCGGTGACCGAGGCGGCCTCGGTGGCCTCGGTGGCCTCGACTCGGGCGCCGGGCGCGGCGGCCTGGCTGCTCCCGGCGCTGGCGCTGGTGCTGGCCACGCTCGTGCTCGGCTCGTACGCGGGCTGCCGTACGGCGGCCGGTGCGGTGGGCGGCGCCTGGGCGCTGGCGATCGCCGGACCGCTGCTGGGGGCATCGCGGCTGGACGGCGGGGTGGGGATCACGGCGTTCCCGACGGCCGAGCTGTCCGCGTA
This sequence comes from Streptomyces lushanensis, assembly GCF_001700515.1. Taxonomy (GTDB): domain Bacteria; phylum Actinomycetota; class Actinomycetes; order Streptomycetales; family Streptomycetaceae; genus Streptomyces; species Streptomyces lushanensis. Next base: position 1,685 of record NZ_MAUD01000355.1, on the reverse strand, counting down.
TCTGACGCGCCTCCTGGCCGGGGCCGGGGCGCAGGGCGGCTGGGCCGCCGGGGCCGTGGTGTGCGCGGGACTGCTGGTCCTGCGGCGGCGGTCGTTCGACCGCCCGGCCCTCGGCGCCGCGAGGCACGTGTGAGATCGCGTGCACACCATGTCCGGCCCACCCCCACCGGCACATCAACACATCAACGACGCCCGAATCGAACCGACTCGAACCGAGAGGAACGCGCGTGACAGCGAAGGACACGGCGAAGGACACAGCGACGGACACCGTGGCAACGGCCCTGCCGGTGGAGGTGCGCGGGCTGACCGTCAGACACCGCCGTACGGTCGCGCTCGACGCGGTCGATCTCGGCCTGGGCACCGGTGTGCACGGACTGCTCGGTCCCAACGGCGCGGGCAAGACCTCGCTGATCCGGGTGCTCGCGACGGTCGCCGCGCCCGCCGAGGGACGGGTGGAGCTGCTGGGCCGGGACGTGTCCGAACACGGGCCCCGCGCGGCCGTACGGCGCAGGCTCGGCTATCTCCCGCAGGAGTTCGGCTACTACCCGGGCTTCACGGTCCGCGATTTCGTCTCGTACGTGGCCTGGCTCAAGGAGATGCCCGCGTCCCGGGTTCCCGGGGCCGTGGAGCGCGCGGTCGACCGGGTGGGGCTGATGGACCGTATCGACACCAGGGTGAAGACGCTGTCGGGGGGCATGGTGCGCCGGACCGGGATCGCCCAGGCGATCGTCAACGAGCCGGAACTGCTGCTGCTCGACGAGCCGACCACCGGACTCGATCCCGAGCAGCGCGTCGCGTTCAGGGCGCTGCTGCGGGAGGTGGGCTCCGCCTCCACGGTGATCGTCGCCACGCATCTCGTGGAGGATGTCGCGGCGGCCTGCTCGCAGGTGGCGGTGCTGGAGTCGGGCCGGATCGCCTTCCGCGGCACGACGGCGGAGCTGACCGCGCTGGGGGACGGCACGGGCGAGCCCGGCGACAACCCGGCGGAGCGCGGCTACACGGCGGCGGTACGGGCGGTACGGTCACACCGCGCCGGGTCCGCGACGGCCGCGTCGGCGGAGGCCGCCCGATGAGCACCGCCGACGCCTCTGACACTCCTGGCGCCTCAGGCACCGCTGGCACCCCTGGCGCCCCTGGCATCTCCCCCGCCGTACCGCCCCTCCGGAACGACGGCACCCCCGCCCGGTCCGCCCTGTCCGCCCTGTCCCTTCGTGGCCCTCTCCGCGCCGAGTTGCTGCGAGGCGTCGGCCCGTGGGCCGGGGCCGCGGCGGCCGTGGCCGTCTGGGTGACCATGTACTCCAAGGCGCCCCAATGGCAGGGGCGTTGGACGGACACCACCGATCTGCTGCGCGTCGTGGGACTGCTGCTCGGCGGACCGGCCGCCGTCGCCCTCGGCTGTTGGCAGGGAGGACGGGAGCGGCGGCGCGGCACCGACGAGCTGTGGACCTCGTTCCCGCGTACGCGGCTGCGCCGGGCGCTCCCCGCCCTGGCACCCGCCGCGCTCTGGCCGCCCGCCGGGTATCTCGTCGGTGCGAGCGGCTGTCTGCTGGCGACCTGGCCGTACGCGAGCGGCCCGCCGCCGTTCGTGTCACTGATCGCGGCGGACGCGGTGGCCCTGGCCGCCCTCGGTGTGCTGGGCTTCGTGGCCGGCCGGCTCGTCCCGTGGCGGCCGGCCACGAAGCCCA
>NZ_MAUD01000354.1 GCF_001700515.1 Streptomyces lushanensis | reverse complement strand
GAACCGGACCGGGCGGACGGGCCCGAACCGGACCGGGCGGACGGGCCACCGGGCACGCCGGGCAGCGGGACGCCGGATGCCCCCGTGGCGGCTGCCGGGCCCGCCGGTGAGTCCGCCACCGCGCCCGACGGTGAGTCCGAGGCCGACGACGGGCGGTTCACCGTACGGCTGGCGAACTTCGAGGGACCCTTCGATCTGCTGCTCCAGCTCATCTCGAAGCACAGGATGGATGTGACCGAGGTCGCGCTGTCGAAGGTGACCGACGAGTTCATGGCGCACATCCGGGCCATGGGCCCCGACTGGGACCTGGACCAGACCACCGAGTTCCTCGTGGTCGCCGCCACACTGCTGGATCTGAAGGCGGCCCGGCTGCTGCCCGCCGCCGAGGTGGAGGACGAGGCGGATCTCGCGCTGCTGGAGGCACGCGACCTGCTCTTCGCCCGGCTGCTCCAGTACCGCGCGTACAAACAGGTCGCCGAGATCTTCACCGGGCGCCTGGACGCCGAGGCGCGGCGCTACCCCCGTACCGTCGGACTGGAGCCCCACCACGCCGCGCTGCTCCCTGAGGTCGTGATCAGGATCGGGCCCGAGGGCTTCGCCGCGCTCGCCGTGAAGGCGATGCAGCCGAAGCCCAGGCCGCAGGTGTACGTCGACCACATCCACGCGCCCCTGGTCTCCGTGCGGGAGCAGGCGGGGATCGTGGTCGCGCTGCTGCGGGAGCGCGGGGAGGCCAGCTTCGGGGCGCTCACCGAGGACGCCGCCGACACCCTCACCGTCGTGGCGCGCTTCCTGGCCCTGCTGGAGCTGTACCGGGAGCGGGCCGTCTCCCTGGACCAGGAGGAGGCTCTCGGCCGGCTCATGGTCCGCTGGACGGGCGGGGACGGCGACGCGGAGCCGGCCGTGACCGACGAATTCGACCGAGCCGCCGAGGACCGAGCCGCGGCCGACCGAACCGCCGAGGACCGCGCATCGGCCGGCGGCGACGGCCGCGGGGACCAGGACCGTACCGCCGAGGACAGCGAGGAGAAGGTGTGAGCGAGCAGCAGCAGTCACGTACCGTCGCGGAACTGGATCTCAAGCCCGCCCTGGAGGCGGTCCTCATGGTCGTCGACGAGCCCGCCACCGAGGAGCACCTCGCCAAGGTCCTCGACCGCCCCCGGCGGGCCGTCGCCGACGCGCTGCGGGAACTCGCGGACGAGTACACCGTCCAGCGCCGGGGCTTCGAGCTGCGGCTGATCGCGGGCGGCTGGCGGTTCTACACCCGGCCCGAGTACGCGGAGGCCGTCGAGGGCTTCGTGCTCGACGGCCAGCAGGCCCGGCTCACCCAGGCCGCGCTGGAGACGCTCGCGGTCGTCGCCTACCGCCAGCCCGTGAGCCGTTCCCGGGTCTCCGCGGTACGGGGAGTCAACTGCGACGGCGTCATGCGCACGCTGCTCCAGCGCGGGCTGGTCGAGGAGGCGGGCGCGGAACCCGAAACAGGTGCGATCCTGTACAGGACGACGAACTACTTTTTGGAGCGGATGGGCCTGCGGGGCCTGGACGAACTTCCGGAGCTCGCGCCCTTCCTCCCCGAGGCGGACGCGATCGAGGCCGAGAGCCAGGAAGGTGTTCCGTCGTTCGATCCGGACGCACCGGATACCGACGCAGACGACAAGACGGAACTTTGATGCGAAGCAGTGGCAGGAACAGCGGAAGCGGCAACAGGAACAGCGGAGGCGGGGGCGGCGGCGGCAACCGGAACAGCCGGGACGACCGGGGCGGCCGGGGTGCCGGCAGCGGCCGGAGCGCCGGCGGCGGTGGCCGGGACGACCAGCAGAAGCGGCCGTCGCGCCCGCGCCCCGAGGAGCGCCGTTACGATGTCGGCCGCTCGGGCCCGACGGGCGGTTCCGGCGCGTCCGGCGCGCCCGGCGGCGCGCGCCGTTCCGGCCCGGGTTCCGGCTCCGGCTCCGGTGGTTCCGGCCGCTCCGGCGAGACGGACGGCGGCTCCCGCCAGGGCGGCGGTGCCCGGGGCGCGGCGGCCCGTGGCGGCGCCAAGGGCGCTCCCCGGCCCGCGCAGAACGGCGGCGCCCGTGGCGGCCCGCGCCGCGGTGCCTCCGCCCGCCCCCGTGAGCTGGACGCCAAGATCGAGCAGCGCAACCGCGACCGGTACGCGGAGCGGGCCGCGGTCAAGACGCCCAAGACCTTCCCCGGTGCCGAGCAGGAGGGCGAGCGGCTCCAGAAGATCCTGGCCCGCGCCGGCATGGGCTCGCGTCGCGCCTGCGAGGAGCTGATCGAGCAGGCCCGTGTCGAGGTCAACGGCGAGATCGTCCTGGAGCAGGGCATGCGCGTCGACCCGGAGAAGGACGAGATCAAGGTCGACGGACTGACGGTCGCGACCCAGTCGTACCTCTTCTTCGCGCTGAACAAGCCGGCCGGTGTCGTCTCCACCATGGAGGACCCGGACGGCCGTCAGTCCCTCGGCGACTACGTCACCAACCGCGAGACCCGGCTGTTCCACGTCGGCCGGCTCGACACGGAGACCGAGGGCATCATCCTGCTCACCAACCACGGTGAGCTGGCGCACCGGCTGACCCACCCCAAGTACGGCGTCAAGAAGATCTATCTGGCCGCGATCCAGGGCCCGCTGCCGCGCGATCTGGGCAAGCGCCTCAAGGACGGCATCCAGTTGGAGGACGGCTACGCCAAGGCCGACCACTTCCGTGTCGTCGAGAACACCGGCAAGAACTACCTGGTGGAGGTCACCCTCCACGAGGGCCGCAAGCACATCGTCCGGCGGATGCTCGCCGAGGCCGGGTTCCCGGTGGAGCGGCTCGTACGGACGTCCTTCGGGCCGATCCCGCTGGGCGACCAGAAGTCCGGCTGGCTGCGCAGGCTCACCAACACCGAGGTCGGCATGCTGATGAAGGAAGTCGGACTGTAGCCGCAGCGGCCGGCCGGAAGAACCCGGCCGGCCCGAGGAAAAGCCCGTGGCCGTCAGGCCGCGGGCTTTTTCCCTTGTGGGGCACGCCGGTTCGCCTTTATAGTCAACATGACCATTAAGGAGGCCGGTGTGCGTCTCGCGGACATCCTCGATCCCCTGCAGCGTCCGCTGCTGACCGTCCTGGACACGCCGGTCAGCTGGACCGAGGTCCTCGGCTTCGGCAGCGGTGCGCTCTGCGTGTGGCTCGTGGCCCGCCAGCACATCGCCAACTGGCCGACGGGAATCGCCAACAACGTCTTCTTCGTCCTGCTGTTCACCCAGGCGGGCCTGTACGCCGACGCGGGGCTGCAGGTCGTCTTCATCACCCTCGCCGCGTACGGCTGGTGGACCTGGACCCACGGGGGTGGACCAGGCTCGTCCCTGCCGGTGCGGCGCACGACCCGTACCGAATGGAGCCGGCTTCTCGCGGCGGGGGTGGTGGGGACACTCGGACTGACGCTGCTGCTCGGCCGGGCCACGGATTCGACCGTGCCCTTCTGGGACGCCCTGACCACGGCGCTCTCGCTGATGGCGACCTACGGGCAGTGCCGCAAGCGGCTGGAGTCGTGGTGGCTGTGGATCGCGGCGGATCTCGTCTACATCCCGCTCTACGCGCACAAGGGCCTTTATCCGACCTCGCTGCTCTACGCCGGCTTCCTCGCCCTGTGCGTGGCCGGGCTGCGCAACTGGTCCAGGGACCTCGTGGCGGTACCGGTCCGGCCGGCGGCGGAGGCGACCGCCGTATGAGCGCGCGCGGGACGGGCCGGTACCGCCACGAGGTCCC
>NZ_MAUD01000353.1:6494-6832 GCF_001700515.1 Streptomyces lushanensis | reverse complement strand
ACCCCCGCCCTGGGACATCTCAAGGGCTCCGGATCCGCCACGCCCTCGCCCGCGCGTACGGTCCAGCTCGTCTCGGGCGACCTCCTGCTGACCGTCAATCCCGTCGACGGCAGCGAGATCGAGCTCTGCCCGCCGGGCCGCAGGCCCGCCGCGCCCGTGCGGCGCACCGCCGAGGAGCGCGCCGCGCTCCAGCGGGCGGGCCGGCCGCCCGTACCGCCGGGCCCCGCCGCGCCGCCGCTGCCGCTCCTGGAGCGCGCCGAGGAACGCACGCGGCTGGTCGGGCTGCTGGGCCGCGGCCGCTCCGTCCATCTCACCGGGTCCGCCGGCTCGGGCCGTAC
>NZ_MAUD01000353.1:0-6437 GCF_001700515.1 Streptomyces lushanensis | reverse complement strand
CCGTACGGAACTGCTCGCCCTCGTCCAGGACATCGGCGCGGTCGTCGTCCTGGACGATCTGGAGCTCGGCGGCGAGGCGCTGGACGAGCTGCTGGGCGCGACGCCCGAGTGCGCCTATCTGCTCGCCCCGGTCCCCGGCGCCGACGCGCCCTCGGCCGACGCGCGGCTGGACGAGGTCGCCCTCGGCGGGCTCGGCCGCGGCACCTCGCTGGAGCTGCTGGAGCGTGCCGTCGAACGCCCGCTCACCGACGAGGAGGCGAACTGGGCGGGCGACCTCTGGTTCGAGTCCGAGGGCCTGCCGCTGCGTTTCGTGCAGGCCGGCGCGCTGCTGCGGCAGCGCGACCAGCTCCGTGGCGGCCCGGAGGCCTTCGACGAGTTCGAGCCCTTCGAACCGTCCAGCGGCGAGACGCCGATCAGTACGCCCGACGGATACGACATACCTCTGCCCAGCCTCGGCGAGGGCGCCGCGCCCGCGGCCCTGCTCGCCTCCCGGCTCAGCGAGGCCGCCCGCGCCACCCTGCGCTTCGCCGTCGCGCTCGGCGGCGAGGTGCCGCACCAGGCGCATCTGCCGGCCCTGGTGGGCGACACCCACGCGGACGCCGCGCTCGGCGAGTTGATGAGCTGCGGACTGCTCACACCGGTCGGCGCGCGCTACCGGCTCGCCACCGGTGTCGTCACGCAGTTGGAGGCGAGGGGATACGGCGACGACGCCGTGGCCCACGCGCACACCGCCGCGCAGCACTACGCCTGGTGGACCGGGCATCCCTCGGTCACTCCCGAGCGCGCCGCCGCCGAGGCCGACGCCATCCTCGCCGCGCTGGCCCCGCTGGTGCCCGGCCAGGAGTCCGGTCACGCGAGCGCCGCCGTGCTGCTGGCGCGCAGTGCCGCGCCCGCCTTCCTGGCGGGCCTGCACTGGGGTGCCTGGGAACGGGCCCTGCGGACCGGTTCCGAGGCCGCGAGGCTCGCCGGGGAGGTCGCGGAAGAGGCGTACTTCCACCATGAGCTGGGTGTGCTGGCGCTCTGTGTCGGGAACCTGGACCGGGCCCGCGCCGAGCTGGAGGCGTCGATCGGTATGCGCGGCGCCGTCGCCGACAAGGTCGGTACGGTCGCGGGCCGCCGCGCGCTGGCCCTGGTCACGGACCGCGAGGGCCCGCCGCCCGGCGGACGCGCGCCCGCGGGCGCGGGCGCGGGGGCGGCGCTCGTACGGTACGAGGGGCCCGCGCCGCTCACCTCCACCCCGGCGCTGGGCTCGGCACTGCCCGCGCTGTCGGGACCGTCCGGGGCCGGCGCGGGCACCGGGGCGAGTACGCCACTGGTGACCAGGCGGGACACTCCCGTACCCGCCCCGTCCGGACCTCGCTCCCCCTCCAGGACCCCGGCGCACGGCCGCCGTCCGGCGCTCGGCGGCGCCCGGCGCAATCTGGTCGCGGCGGGCGCGGGCGCGGTGCTCGCGGCCGTCCTGGGCACGGTGGTGACGCTGGGCACGACCTCCGGCAACGGCACCTCGCAGCCGGACCGTGTCAGCACGGAGCCGTCCACGGATCCGGAGGAGGGCGAGGACGGTCTGACGGCCGACCGGCCCGCCGCCGACACGACCCGGGGCCCGGGCGGGGGCCGTACGGAGCAGGGCGCGCCCGTGGCCGGTCCGACGGACAGCGGTACTCCTTCGGGTACGGCGGCGTCGGTCTCCGGCAGCCCCACGGGCGCCGGGTCGACTCCCGCCGGCGGCGGTTCGCCGTCCGCACCGGGGACGACACCGAAGCCGCCGGTCAAGACGTCGACACCGCCGGCCACCGGCTCTTCGAGCACGCCCGTGACCCCGCCGACGACGCCCACGGGCATACCGTCGGAGACGCCCTCGGCGAGTTCCTCGGCGCCGCCGCCGCCCGCGACGGCGAGCGACATGTCCCCGAGCCTCAGCGCGGGCGCCCCGGAGCCCGGCGCCACCTCGTCCGGGACCAGCACGGACACCCCTGTCTGACGCTACGTCAGCACCGGGCGTCGGCAACCGGCTTCGGCACCGGGCGTCGGCAACCGGTCTCGGCAACCGGCGTCGGCAACCGGTCTCGGCAACAGGCATCGGCAACCGGCGTCGGCGCCCGGTGCCGGTGACCACAGCCGGCACCGGCGTCGGTATCCGGCTTCGGCGCCCGGCTTCGGCGCCCGGCTTCGGCGCCCGGCTTCGGCGCCCGGCTTCGGCGCCCGGCGCCCGTGACCCGTACGGGCCGTACACGCCGTGGGGGCCGCTCAGGAGAGCGGCCCCCACGCCGATGTCAATGCCCTGCCGGACGCCGTGGCCGGTCTCGCGCCGTGCGTCCGGATGCCGGTGTCAGAAGAGACGGAGCTTGTCGTCCTCGATACCGCGCAGCCCGTCGTAGTCGAGTACGACACAGCCGATCCCGCGGTCCGTCGCCAGCACCCGCGCCTGCGGCTTGATCTCCTGAGCCGCGAACAGGCCCTTCACCGGGGCGAGATGGGGATCGCGGTTGAGGAGTTCGAGATACCGCGTGAGCTGCTCGACGCCGTCGATCTCACCGCGCCGCTTGATCTCCACCGCCACCGTCACACCGTCCCCGTCCCGGCACAGGATGTCCACCGGGCCGATCGCCGTCGGGTACTCGCGGCGGATCAGGGTGTATCCGCCGCCGAGCGTCTCGATACGGTCCGCGAGCAGCTCCTGGAGATGGGCCTCCACACCGTCCTTGACGAGCCCCGGGTCGACGCCCAGCTCGTGGGAGGAGTCGTGGAGGACCTCCTCCATGGTGATGATCAGTTTCTCGCCCGCTTTGTTCACGACCGTCCACACACCGGCGTCGTTGTCGGCGCCTTCCTTGAGCGTGCACGGCGGGGACATCCAGTTGAGAGGTTTGTACGCCCGGTCGTCGGCGTGGATGGACACACTGCCGTCCGCCTTGACCAGGATGAGACGGGGAGCGGAGGGCAGGTGGGCGGTGAGCCGGCCCGCGTAGTCCACGGAGCAGCGGGCGATGACGAGACGCATGGTCGGCAACGCTACTCGACCGGCGAGCCCCCGCGCGATTCGCCCCGGAAGCCCCGTTCGTTATTGGCCGGTTGTGTTCCCATTCTCCTGGTGCCGTCCCGACTGCGCGCCTAACGTGGAAGCAGGAGGTCGCCGGTCGTGCACGCTGCGTCGTCGTCGCCTCCTGCCCTGCCCGGAAGACCCCGCTTCCCGGGGTCGCGAGAGGAGAACCCATGTCGCTCGACGTCTCACCGGCACTGTTGGATCAGGCCGAGCGAGGCGAGGTCGACGAAGCGGCTTTCGTCGACTGCGTCCGGACCTCCCTGCCCTACGCATGGGAGATGATCAGTTCTCTGGTGGCAGAGCTGAAGGTGGACGGTGGACCTTTCGCCGACAACCAGACGCCCCCGCCGGACGAGCAGGCACGTGGTCAGCTACTGCGCGCGCTCGCGAGTGATGCGATTCGCGGTGCGCTCCAGCGGCACTTCGGAGTGCGTCTCGCTTTTCAGAACTGCCACCGCGTCGCGGTGTTCCCGCTGGACACCTCGGTCGACGAGCGGCTCGCCCGCTTCACGTCGGTGAGGGCCCAGCTGCTCAACCAGTCTCCCGAACTCCGGGACTGCTGAGGTCCCTTGCTGCCGCTCCGCGCACCGGGGAGGTGTCGTGGGTGCAGGAGCGGCAGCAGCAGTCCGGGAGGCCCGGCACACCGCGCGCGGCGGGTGGTCGGGTGGTCGGGTGGTCGGGTGGTCGGGTGTGCGAGCGTACGGCGTAGGGCTCCCGTTCGCCGGCCGCGGGTCCTTTGCTCGTCAGCAGAGCGCCGGCAGGACCTCCGTCCCGAGCCGCTGTATGTTCTCCTCGGTCGCGGCGAGATCGCCCGACCCTTCGACGAGCAGGGCGAAGCGCCTGATGCCCGTACGCTCCGCCGTCGCCGTGAGCCGGTCCACGGCCAGTCCTGGCGGTCCCACCGGATGCAGCTCGCACAGCAGTTCCGTGTACGTCACGGGATCGCGCATCGGCCGCGGCCTGCCGTCGACCGTGACATGCGCGCCCAGTCCCTGCCGCAGCCAGCCGGGCATCGCCTTGACGAGCGTCTCCGCCGCCTCGGCCCGGCCGTCCGCGATCTGTGCCACGCCGACCGACACATGCGCGGCGTCCTCGATCTCCTCGGGGCTGCGGCCCGCCGCGCGCGCGTGCGCACGCCACAGTCCGACCATCTCCGCCTTCTCCTCGTCGCCGCAGTGCATGCCCAGCAGCATCGGCAGGCCGTGCTCGGCGGCCAGCCGTACGGTCCTGGGCGAGGTGCAGGCGACGACCACCTCGGGTCCCGGTGTGTCCAGCAGTTCGTCCGGCCTGGGGACGACGGGGACCTCACGGAACCGGAAGCGCTCGCCCGCCGCCGAGACACACGGTTCGCTCAGCCAGCGCAGCAGCAGGGCGACGGATTCGGGGAACTCGCACTCGTACGCGGCCAGACCGGCGCCGAAGACCTCCAGATCGACCCAGGGCCCGCCCCGGCCCACACCGAGCGTGAACCGTCCTCCGGACACGAGATGCAGCAGCGCAGCCTGTTCGCCGAGCGCCACCGGATGTACGTTCGGCAACACGCTGACCGCCGTGCCCACCCGGATCCGCCGGGTGCGGCCGAGGAGCAGCGCGGCCAGGGTGACGGCCGACGGGCACACCCCGTACGGTACGAAGTGGTGCTCCGCCAGCCAGACGGCGTCCAGCCCGGACTCCTCGGCCAGTTCGGCGGTCCGCACCGCCCGGTTCAGTGCTTCTCCCTGTCCCTGACCAGGGAACTGGGCGGACAGTACGAAAGCTCCAACACGCATCGCCTTCTGCCTCCTTGCGGCCGACGCGACTCCCCTATGGGCAACAACGTCTGACACGTGCCAAGGGCACGGCCGTCCGTAAAAGTTGTGCGATTGTCCGTTAAGGCGGTTCTGTGAGTCCGGACGTGCTGTGCCGCGGGGGACGTCCACCCGGTCGCACGGGTCGTAGGCTGGGAGTGGAACCGTGCTGTCTGCCCCGTGAGGTGTCCTGTGTCCCCGCGCCGCAACCGCCCCCGAGGCGGCGAGAAGACGACCGAGCGAGCCGGTGAGCCGGGGGACAGGTACGGCGGCTTCCAGCGGTCGGAGTCCTGGCAGGGCGAGGACTGGTCGGTCCGCCATGTCGCGGGCGCGAGCGCCGAGGGAAAGCGGTACCGCTGCCCCGGCTGCGACCAGGAGATCCCCTCCGCCGTGCCGCATGTGGTGGCCTGGCCCGAGTACGGCGGTGTGGACGACCGGCGGCACTGGCACCAGTCCTGCTGGAACGCGAAGGACCGCCGTACCTCACGGGTACAGCGGTCCCGCAACGCGCCCAAGTACTGAGGCGTGTTGACGTGTTGGTGCTCGGTCGGCGCGTGCCGCCGTTCTAGACGTCGCGTCTGTCGAGGGCGAAGCAGGCGCCGGCCATCGCGACGGCCGTCACCGCCAGCAGGATCCACAGCGGCTCCCAGCCGCTCGGCCCCGTCGGGCTCGCGATGCCGGCGCTGTCGGTGTAGAAGACCGAGAGCTGGTTGGGGATCGAGTACTCGAACAGCGAGTCACGCAGTCCGTTGAGCGACTCCGCGAACATGAACATGGCCAGCACCAGCGGCAGCAGGACCACACCGATCATCACGGTGATCGCTCCGGCGGAGTGCCGGATCAGCGCGCCGACGGCCATGGACAGCAGTCCGAGCGTGGCCAGATAGAGGCTGATGCCGACCGTCGCCCGGAACCAGGACTCGGGGTCCGGCGAGGCGGTGTCCACGATCGAGGTCTGGAGCGCGCCCACGATCATCGTCGTCAGGGCCGTGATCACGAAGACCAGGACGAAGAAGACGATCGCCTTGGCGGCCAGTACCCGGACACGGCTGGGGCACGCGGTCAGCGTCGTACGGATCATGCCCGTGCTGTACTCCGAGGCGATGGTCATCACGCCCAGCGTGATCACACACAGCGTGCCGAGCAGGACGCCGAAGAAGCCGAGGGCGAGCACGGACTCGGCGTCGGCGACCTGGGCGTTCGCGGTGGCCACGATCACCGCGGCGAGCAGCCCGATGCCCACCATCAGTACGATCATGACACCGAGCGTCCACATCGTGGACCGCACGGACCGGAGCTTGGTCCACTCCGAGGCCAGCGCGTCGCCGAGATGGGTCCCGCGGGCCGGTATCGGCGAGACATAGCCACTGACCGGGCCGGTGTGCAGCCCGGAAGGCCGCTGGGGGGCCTGGTGCGGGGCCTGCGGAGGGATCTGCTGGTACGGCGCCGGGGCCGCCGGCGGGGTCTGCGGGGTCGGTGTCGTCGGGATCTGCGGTGTCGGCGGGGTCGGCGGTGTGGTCATCGGGGGTCCTCGGTGCTGTCGCGCTTCGTGATGTCCGGGGCCGTGGCCGTGGCGGGCCGGGCGGCCGGGGGAGCGGCGGGAGCCG
>NZ_MAUD01000352.1 GCF_001700515.1 Streptomyces lushanensis | reverse complement strand
AGAACACCCAGCCGTTCTCGGCCGGCAGGCCCGCCCGGCGCAGGGCCCGGCGGGCCCGTACCAGCCGGACGACCAGGACGATCGCGACGCCCAGGGTCACCGCGACCAGGAGGGCGGCCACGGCGATGAGGATCTTCAGTTCGCTGCTCATGGCGTGCTCCTCGTTCGGGGGTCGTGGGGCGGGGCCGTCGGGGCCCGCCCCACGACCCCCGAACGAGGAGCACGCCATGAGCAGCGAACTGAAGATCCTCATCGCCGTGGCCGCCCTCCTGGTCGCGGTGACCCTGGGCGTCGCGATCGTCCTGGTCGTCCGGCTGGTACGGGCCCGCCGGGCCCTGCGCCGGGCGGGCCTGCCGGCCGAGAACGGCTGGGTGTTCTGGGCGGCCGTCGGTTATCTGCTGCTCCCGGTCGACCTGCTGCCCGATCCGGTCCTCGTCGACGACATCGGGGTGCTGCTGCTGGCGCTGCGCTCACTGCGACCGCGGACGACGGAACTCCGCTCGAGGACCACTCGGTGACGATCACATCCACGGGTACGGCCACCACCGGCCACCACGGGCGGTGACGGCCCGGACACGGCGTCCACCAGCACCGCGCCGTCCGGCTCTGTCCCGGCCGTACGACGGCCGGGCCGGCGGAGCCGTGCACACTGCGGGAAGTGTCACACCTCGGACTGACCCGTCCGGTGCGCTCAAGGGATGATCGCACCGGCACCATGGCAGTCGGCCCAGCGCCCGCACATCCCGGCGCGAGTATCCCGGCACGAGAGGTATCAGTGACTCAGCACGCGTTCCCGGACGGCAACGGAAACGGCAGCGGCAACGCCGGCGGCAGCCGCGTCGACGGCGGCAGCGGCACACACGGCGACGGCGTCGGCGGCACCCGCGTCCTCCGCGACGACCGCGACTGGTGGCGGGAGTCCGTCGTCTACCAGGTCTACGTCCCGAGCTTCGCCGACTCCGACGGCGACGGAATGGGCGACCTCCGAGGGATCACCGACCGGCTCGGTCATGTGGCGGACCTCGGCGCGGACGCCGTCTGGCTCACCCCGTTCTACCGCTCCCCCCTGGCCGACGGCGGCTACGACGTCGCCGACTACCGCCAGGTCGATCCGCGCCACGGCACCCTGGACGACTTCCGCGCACTGCTGGGCCGGGCCAGGTCGCTGGGTCTGCGGACCATCGTGGACATCGTGCCCAACCACTGCTCCGACCAGCACCCGTGGTTCACCGAGGCCCTCGCGTCGCCGCCCGGATCCGCCGCGCGCGACCGCTTCGTCTTCCGGGACGGAACCGGCCCGGGCGGCGCGGAGCCGCCCTCCGACTGGCAGTCCAAGTTCGGCGGCGCGGCGTGGACCCGCGTCCCCGACGGCCAGTGGTACATGCATATCTTCGCTGCCGCGCAGCCCGATCTGAACTGGGAGAATCCCGAGGTCGCCGCCGAGTTCGAGGCCGTCCTGCGGTTCTGGCTCGACCTGGGCGTCGACGGCTTCCGCATCGATGTGGCCCACGGGCTGCGCAAGGACCTCGTCCCGCCGCTGCGCAACACCCACGGCGGTGACTCGGCGTCCCTCAACTCCCCGCCCAGCGGCGAGAACCACCCGTTCTGGGACCGCGACGAGGTCCATGAGATCTACCGCAGGTGGCGGAAGATCACCGACTCCTACGCGCCGCCCCGGATCATGGTCGCCGAGGCGGGCGTCAGCGCCGCCAGACTGCCGCTCTACACCCGGCCCGACGAGCTCCACCAGGCCTTCAACTTCTTCCATCTGCGCTGCCCGTGGAACGCGGGCTCGTTCCGTGACGTGATCGACACCTCGCTCACCGGGGCGGCGGCCAACGGAGCCCTGCCGACCTGGGTGCTCTCCAACCATGACGTGGTGCGCCATCCCACCCGGTACGGCCTGCCCGAGGGCACCGGACTCCGCGGCTGGCTGATGACCGGCGGCCGGGAACCCGTGCTCGACGAGGAGCGGGGCCGCAGGCGTGCCAGGGCCGCCGTACTGCTGACGCTGGCGCTGCCCGGTACGACGTATCTCTACCAGGGCGAGGAACTGGGCCTGCCCGAGGTGGCCGATCTGCCCGCGGACGCGCTGCGCGACCCGATGTGGGAGCGGACCGGGCACACGGTGAAGGGCCGCGACGGCTGCCGGGTGCCGCTGCCGTGGACCAGGACGGGATCCTCGTACGGCTTCGGGCCCGGCGGCACCTGGCTGCCCCAGCCCGAGGGCTGGGGCGAGCGCTCGGTCGAGGCCCAGACCGGCTCTCCGGGCTCCTTTCTGGAGCTGTACCGTACGGCGCTGCGCCTGCGCCGCCGCCATCTCGGGGACGAGGGCTTCACCTGGCTGCCGTCGGCGCCGGGCGAACTGGCCTTCCGCAAGGGCGGCAGCGCCGGAGGGAGCGGGAACACGGGCCTGGAGTGCCGGGTCAATCTCTCCGACGAGCCGCTGCCGCTGCCGGCCGGCTCCGAACCGCTGCTCGTCAGCGGCGCGCCGGCGGGCGACGGGACGACCGGCCCGCTGCTGGCGCCGGACACGGCGGTCTGGCTGAGGGCCCCGGCGGGCTGATCGGAAGCGGGGCGGACGGCCGGGGGCCGCCCGTACGACGTACGAGCGGCCCCTTTTCCCAGTCCTTTCCCGAGTCCTCGCGGCCGGACTGGGACGTACCGGTGTCAGCCGGTGATGATCGCCGGATCGCTCACACCCGGCGTGCCGTTCTCGACATGTCCGGCCAGCCGGCGCAGGAAGCCCCGGTCCTTGTCGGACACCACCGTCAGGTCGTACCAGCGCCTGGTGCCGTGCAGCTCCACCGGGTGTACGACATGCCCGCCCGCCGGCACCTTGACGGTCACGCTCTTGCCGCCGTACGCGTCGGTGATCGTCAGACGGCGGTCGGTCCTGCTCGCGTTCGTCAGGGTCAGCACCACACGCGAGGCGCCGGAGCCCTTGTGCCCATGGGCCTCGTGGCCCTTGCGGGTCTCGCCGGCCTCATGGCGGGCGCTCACCTCGGGGCCCGCCGTGGTGCCGGAGCCCTGGAACGTACGGAGGAAGCCGTTGGGCCCGAACACCGACAGGTCGTACGTGCCGTTCGAATACGCCGTGTTCCATGTGTCGGAGAGCCGCTGTCCGGCGCCGGTGCTGTAGGTCCACGGGCCGTCGGTGCGGTTCGCCGAGGTCACGGTGAAGGACGCGCCCGCCGAGGCGCCGCCGCTGAAGGTGAGCGTGAAACGCCCGGTCGAGGAGGCCGCGCTACCGTCCGCGAACGGCGCGTACGCCAGCGGGCGCGTGGGCCTGGAGCCCTTTTCCTGCTTGGGCAGGACGGCGCGGTCGGGCGGGACAGGCCGGTAGCTCGGGTGCCGCTCGTGGTCCGTCGGCTCGTACGCGTCGGTGTCCGGCAGCGACGCGGGCCTCGTGTCCTTGAGGCCGAAGTCGAAGGCGGAGGTCAGATCGCCGCAGATGGCGCGCCGCCAGGGTGAGATGTTCGGCTCGCGCACCCCGAAACGGCGCTCCATGAACCGGATGATCGAGGTGTGGTCGAAGACCTCCGAGCAGACGTAGCCGCCGGTGCTCCAGGGCGAGACGACCATCATGGGCACCCGCTGGCCCAGACCGTAGGGCCCGGCGGCATGGCGGCTGTCGCCCGGGAAGTGGTCGAGCGAGGTGTCGACGGTGGAGGCGCCCTGCGCGGCGGAGGCCGGGGGATAGGGCGGTACGACATGGTCGAAGTAGCCGTCGTTCTCGTCGTAGGTGATGAAGAGAGCCGTCCTGCTCCACACCTCGGGGTTGGAGGTGAGCGCGTCCAGCACCTGCGAGATGTACCAGGCGCCGTAGTTGGCGGGCCAGTTGGGATGCTCGGAGAAGGCCTCGGGCGCGGCGATCCAGGAGATCCGCGGCAGCTTGCCGGCCTTCACGTCGGACCTGAGGATGTCGAAGAAGCCGTCGCCGTTCTTCGCGTCCGTGCCCGTACGCGCCTTCTCGTACAGCGCGTCGCCGGGCTTGGCGTTGCGGTAGTTGTTGAAGTAGAGGAGCGAGTTGTCGCCGTAGTTGCCGCGGTAGGCGTCGTCGATCCAGCCCCAGCCGCCGGCCGCGTCGAGCCCGTCGCCCGTGTCCTGGTAGATCTTCCAGGAGACACCGGCCTCTTCGAGCCGCTCGGGGTAGGTCGTCCAGCCGTATCCCAGCTCGTCGTTGCCGAGGACGGGCCCGCCGTTCTTGCCGTCGTTGCCGGTGTGGCCGGTCCACATGTAGTAGCGGTTGGGATCGGTGGCCCCGATGAACGAGCAGTGGTACGCGTCGCACACGGTGAAGGCGTCGGCGAGGGCGTAGTGGAACGGAATGTCCTCACGCTTCAGATACGCCATCGTCCCCGGGGACTTGGCGGGGATCCACTGGTCGTAGCGGCCCTGGTTCCACGCCTGGTGACCGCCCGCCCAGTCGTGGTCGAGCCCGGCGATGAACTGCATACCGAGATCCTCGGCGTCCGGGTGGTACGGCAGGATGTCCTTGGTACCGTCCGACTGATGCCAGACCGACCGCCCGCCGACCGGCGTCACCGGTCGCGGGTCGCCGAATCCGCGCACGCCCTTGAGCGAGCCGAAGTAGTGGTCGAAGGAACGGTTCTCCTGCATCAGTACGACGATGTGGTCGACATCCTGGAGCGTGCCGGACCGCCGCCCGGCCGGGATGGCGGCGGCGCGGGCGATGCTCTCGGACAGTGCGGAGAAGCCGGCGGTCGCTCCGGCGATCTGGAGGAACCGGCGCCGATTGAGTTCGGGCATGAGCGTGGACCCTGTCTCTTCGGGGGTGTGCGGAACGGGGTGTGCGAACGAAACGGAAGAAGACGCTCAAGGTCATCCACCGAGAAGGAATGTCCGGTATCACTCACCCGACGCGGCGCGGTACACGACACGAACAGCGGCCCCGGCGAAGGATGCCGGGGGCTCGTCGTTCATGGAGCGAGGACGTTCATGGAGCGAGGACGTTCATGGTGTGAGGACGCTCATGGTGTGAGGACGATGCGGCCGTTGACGGAGCGGTTCTCCATCCGCTCGTGCGCGGTCACCGCGTCGGCCAGCGGGAGCACGTCGACCTCGGAAGGTGCGGCCGTGCCCGGCATCGATCCGGCCCGGGGTCAAGCCGTAACGCACCCATTGATGCGTTACGGCGAGCGCGGCATGAGTTCCCGGGGGTAACGCACCTCGCGAGCGTTAGAGTTCCGGTATGCACCGCAGAGCCCGATCGGCCGAGGACAAGGCACGTCGCTCCGAAGACCTGCTGGCGGCGGCCGAGGCGCTCGCCCCGGAGCTCGGCGGCGTCCGGCACATCACCCTGGCGCCGGTCACCGAACGCGCGGGCCTGCACCGCACCGGTGTGCGGCGCTACTACGCCAGCAAGGAGGAGCTGCTCCTCGAACTGGCCGAGCGGGGATGGGGCCGGTGGCGCGACGCGGTCACGGGCGAGGCCGGCGATCGCACCGGGCTCGGGCCCCGGCAGACCGCGGCGGTGCTCGCGAGCACCCTCGCCTCGCTGCCCCTCTTCTGCGACCTGCTGACGCACGTCCCGCTGTCCCTCGAAGGCGACGTCGGCATCGAGCGGGCCCGCCGGTACAAGACCAACTCCTTCGCCGCTCACGACGAGATCGTGAGCACACTGGATGGCGCGAGCAGCATGACGGCCGAGCAGATCCAGGGCCTGCTGGCCACGGCGCTCGCCCTCGCGGCCGCCTTCTGGCAGGTGTCGCACCCGACGCCGACGCTCGCCGCCCTGTACGAGCAGGAACCGCGCTGGGGCCATGTCGCCCTCGACTTCGCCCCGAGGCTCGGCTTCCTCCTCGAAGCGACCGCGGTCGGGCTCGCCGGGACGAGCGCCGACACGGACGCCGGCTGAGGAACCGTCCCGCGCGCCGTACCGCCCGGCACGCATGTGGCCGAAGAACTCCCTCACGGCGACGGTGCGTCATAGGGTTGTGGACGGAAGACGGAGGTCCTACGTGGTGGAGCGGAAGCCCGACGAGGGGTTCGCGTGCGAACTGGTCCTCAACGGGGATGTACGAGCGGACGCGCCTGCCGCTCTGGGCCGGAGGCTGTCCGAGAACGGGGCCGCGAGGGTCGTGCCGGCCTACGCCGCACGGCCCGCGCCGGGACGGCGCTCGGGCGGTGTCGTCGAGGTGGCCACCCTCGTGGTGACATCGGCCGGAACCCTGGTCCTGATCATCGACACGATCCGGGGCTGGCTGACCGAAGGGCGTAACGCTTCTCCGGCTCCGGGGAACGGGACGGACGCGGCGGACGCGAGCGGCGTCACATCGATCACGGTGATCATGGGGGACGACCGGGTGGAGATCATCCAGCCCTCCACCGCCGCCGAGGAGCGGCTCGTCGAGGCGTTCGTCCGGCGGCACACCCGGTCATGAACGGACCGTCATGAGTGAGCCGGCCACGCTGAACGTCCGGGTCACCGCACAGGGCATGACCGTTCGCTACGAGTACGACCTGCGGGTCGGCAGCGTCGTCGGCGACAGTCCTCCGCTCGAGATGGAGTACACGGTCGAGGTCGACCCGGGACTGGTGAGGGGCTGCCGCACCCGGATCGACGAGGCCCTGACGAGGGCGGCCGCCGGGGAACCGGACCAGGGGACCGGCCCGGTCAAGGAGCTGGCCAAGTGGGGCAGGCTGCTCTACGAGCATCTGTTCCCGCGGGTACAGGGCAGTGTGGCCGAGCTGGTGACCCGGCTGCGGGCGTCGGCCGGCCCCATCCTCGTACGGACGAACGAGCAGGAGGTCCCGTGGGAACTGCTGCACGACGGTACGGAATTCCTCGGCCTCAAGCATGACCTCGGGCGCCGGCTGATGGGCAGGCGCCCCGTCGTCGGCGGGCGCGGCATCAGCCGGGTCGGCCGCGCGCTCATCGTGGGCGACACCCTCGGCGATCTTCCCTCCGCGCGCGAGGAGGTCGTCAAGGTCGCGTCGTGGCTGGGCGGCCGTGGCATCGAGTGCACGGTGCTGCTGGGGCGGGAGGCCACCCTGCTCGACGTCGTCACGGAACTGGCCTCGGAGGAGGCGCCGTACGATCTCTTCCACTTCTGCGGTCATGTGGCGACCGGTCTCGGCACGACCGGGCTGATGATGCACGACCGTCAACTGCTCGGCGAGGTCGTCCTGCAGACGCTCTCGTCGCGCGGTGCGCCGCCGGTGGCCTTCATCAACGGCTGTGCCTCCGCCGGTGAGGGCGAAGTGGCCAACATGTGCATGTCCTTCATGGTCCTGGGCGCGAAGACCGTCGTCGGCACCCGTACGGATGTGGCCGACGAGGGCGCCTGGCGGTTCGCCGCCGAGTTCTACGGACGGCTGCTCGCGGGCGAGCCGGCGGGTGCCGCGGTCCGGGCCGCCCGCGTCGCGCTCCGTGAACGGCCGGACGCGGCCTGGGCGTCCTTCATCCTGTTCGGGGACCCGGCCGCGGGCCTCACCAAGGACGCGGCGGCGGGGAGCCCCGAGCCGTCCGAGGTGCCCGACGACGACCTGGCGATCGCTCTCGCCCCCGACGCCCAGGAGCTGATGCGGCGGGTGCGCGCGTCCGCCGCCGACCGGGGCGGGGTCGCCTCGGTCGATCTGCTGCAAGGGCTGCTCGGCGAGGCGGACATACGGCAGCGGATCGAGGAGAGCATCGGCGCGGGCGCCATGGAGGCTCTCGACCAGGTGATCCACCAGGTCCTCAGCCGCAGTTCCGGCACGGACGGCGGCGGTTCCGGCGCCGGTACGGCACGTGGCGGCATCCTGTCCGACACCGTCAACCGCGTGTTCGCGGACGCGGCCACCCGTGCCGCCGCGGACGGCAGGAACACCGTCACCACGGCCGACATCGCCGCGGCCTTCGTCGCCGTGGGCGGCGGTGTCTCCTCCAGGCTGCTGGAACTGTGCGGGGTCCCGCTGGAGCGGCTGCTGCCGGACGGCGCGACGGACACCCCGGACCGGGACATAGCGGACCGTGATGTCCCGGACTGTGATGTCCCGGGCCGGGACACGCCGGGCCGGGACACGCCGAGCCGGGACACGTCGGATCGGGACACCCCGGCCCCGGACGCGGCGGCGCCGACCGGCGCCGACCGGCTGCCGATGGACGACCTGAGCCGCAGCGCCGTGGGCATCGTGCGGCTCGCGAAGCTGCTGGCCGAGACGCGCGGCGAGATCATCGGCACCTACACGCTCCTGCTGGCCTTCGGCGCGATGGGCAGCGANNCCGGGCCCGGCTGCGCACCGCCGCCGAGCGCACCTCGTCCGGCCGCGTCGGCGAGGCCGCCATCCTGCTCGCCCTGCTGGAGGACGAGGAGTCGTCGGGGCGTGAGCTGATGCGGAAGCTCGGGATCGACCCCGAGCTCCTCATCCGGGCCCTGGGCCGGGCTCGCTGAG
>NZ_MAUD01000351.1 GCF_001700515.1 Streptomyces lushanensis | reverse complement strand
CTCCTCACCGCTCCCGCGCTCGCCCCACCCGGCAGGGTGAGGAGGAGCGCGGGAGCGGTGAGGAGCGCGGCGACCGCGGCGATGAGCGCGCGGCCGGTCGTTCCGGATCTGTGCACGGGCATTTCGTGCCTCCGAAGACCTCGTGGGGGAGCGCGTGAATCGGACGACATGGGGTGGGGGTGGACATGTCACCATAACGCTACGCATGTAGACCAGTTGACGGAAGCACGCCACGCGGCTGTTCCCGGAATAAACCTGCGAAATACTGGCCGGGTCGCGGCAACAGCCGTCGGCGAAAGAAACTTTCAGGGGCGGAAAAGCGCGCGATGGGTGCTGACGTGCACGGGAGTGGTACGGGAAGTGAGCCGGAGCACGGCCGGTGGAGCGGTGTGGACCAGGAATTCCTGGCCCTGGAAAGGGAATTGGCCGTCTTTCTGCGCCGTGCCCGCGCCAATTCCGGCGAGGTGGCGCGCGAGGTCCATCCCGAGCTGGAGCCCGGCGCGTACGGCCTGCTCGTACGGCTGGAGGAGGCCGGCAGCCAGCGCGCCACGGAACTGGCCGCGTACTTCGGTGTCGGCAAGGCCACGATGAGCCGTCAGCTCCGCGCGCTGGAGACGCTCGGCCTGGTCACGCGCGAGCCCGATCCGGCCGACGGGCGCGCCTGGCTGATCCGTATCACCGACGAGGGCACGTCCCGCTTCCGGCGGGTCAGGAACGCCCGCCGCGAGCTGTACGTGCAGAAGCTGGCGGACTGGGACCGCGCGGAGATCGCCGAGCTGGCCCGGCTGCTCCACCATCTCAACGAGCGCGCGGAGAGCTGAGGCGGCGGACAGGGGCCAGGGCCCAGGGCTCTGGCGCGGGCGAGGGCCCTGGCGGGCGACGGCCCCGGCACGCGCGAGGCCCCGGGCGCGCGAGGCGGCCCGGACGCGGGCGAGGGGCCCGGACGTGCGGGTGGAGGGAGCGCCCCCGCCATGCCCCCGCGCCCCCTTCGTCACAGCTCCACGTACGTCACCGTCGCGTCGTCGCTCGTCTTTCCCCTGCGGAAGGTCACCCCGTCCGGGTCCGCCGACTCCGCCGCCCTGACCCGGTCGATCAGCTCCTGCGGGCCGCTCTTCCGTACCAGCGCCAGGCAGTCCGCCCAGCCGCCCTCCCCGAACACCTCCACCCAGCGGGCCGCGCCGTCCGTCAGCGCGAGCAGGGACCGTACCTCCGCCGTCGGCGTACGGCCCGTCACCGCCCTCGCCGCGACCGCCGGGTCGGCCGCCGCCGTGAAGAAGCCGCCCTCCGCGTTGCGCAGCGCGTCCGCCGAGGCGGCCGAGCGCAGCGCCTCGCGCGGGAGGCGGTCCAGACGGTCGTCCAGCACCGCCCGTACATCGCCGTCCGGCGACTCCAGCAGCAGCGTCGAGTCCGAAAGGACCAGATGTTCGACCTCGTCCGCGCCCCAACGTGCCAGTACGACGGTGGCCTGAGGGGTGCGTACGTGAGAAAGGTCACATGTTTCGCGATGTGCGTCCGCCGTACGCGTGATCGATACGCCGAGGACCTCTGCCAGCGTCATATCCCGGCGGGAACCGGACAGTTCGGCGAGCGCTCCGCCGAGCCGGGAGGTGAACCAGGACACACCATGCACACAACCGTCGTCCCCGGCCGG
>NZ_MAUD01000350.1 GCF_001700515.1 Streptomyces lushanensis | reverse complement strand
CCGTCGGCGTCACCGCCGGTGTACGCGAAGTCCCAGCGGCTGGTGTGGAACGTATGCCCCTTGAAGCTCTCGATGCCGGGGATGCCCGGCAGTTTCGCCTGGCTGAGCGTTCCGGTGGCCACCACCACGTAGCGTGCCCGTATCCGGTCGCCGCGGTCGGTGCCGACGATCCACTCCGACTCGCTCTCGTCCCAGCGTAATTCGGTCGCCCGGGTCTGGAAGCAGGCGTCGCGGTACAGGTCGAAGGTCCGGCCGACGGCCTGCGCGTGCCGGCGTATCTCCTCGCCGGGCGCGTACTTCCACTTCGGGATGTAGCCGACCTCTTCGAGCAGCGGCATGTAGATGTACGACTCGATGTCGCAGTGGATACCGGGATACCGGTTCCAGTACCAGGTCCCGCCGAAGTCCCCGCCCTTCTCGATCACCCGGACCCGGTCCACGCCCGCCTGGCGCAGACGCGCGCCCGCGAGCAGCCCGCCGAGCCCGCCACCGACGACGACGGCCTCGACCCGGTCGTGCAGCGGGTCACGGGAGAACGACGGATCGGCGTGCGGATCGTCGGCGTAGTAGCCGAACCGCCCGGCCGTGCGCTGGTACTGCCCGCTGCCGTCGGGCCGGATCCTGCGGTCCCGCTCGGCGCGGTAGCGCGCTCGCAGCGCCTCGGGATCGAAACCGGGATCCTGGGGACCGGAGGGGTGGGGCGGGGTGTGGGGGGAGGACATGGGGGTCCTGTTCCTCTCTGTAGACCCTGTGGCGGTGAGCCGCAGGAGCGTCCTCGTAGCCTCACAAA
>NZ_MAUD01000349.1:264-995 GCF_001700515.1 Streptomyces lushanensis | reverse complement strand
CACCGGCGGTGACGCCGACGGCAATCTGCACCGGCTCGCCGACAAACGTGTCGGTCTGATCGGCACCGGCGCGACCGCCATCCAGTGCGTGCCCCATCTCGGGGCCGACGCCGGGCAGTTGTACGTGTTCCAGCGCACACCGTCCTCGGTCGACACACGCGGCAACCGCCCCACGGACGACGCCTGGGCCGCTTCCCTGACGCCGGGCTGGCAGCGGCGCCGTATGGACAACTTCCTCACGCTCGTCACCGGTGGCCGGGTGGACGAGGACCTGGTCGACGACGGCTGGACCAGCAGCGCCCGGCTTCAGCAGAAGCTCATCCCGAGCGACGGCTACGCGGACCTGCCGCCGGACGAGCGGGAGCGCACGTACGAGCTGGCCGACTTCCGGAAGATGAACGAGATCCGCGCCCGGGTCGACGCCGTCGTCACGGATCCGGCGGCGGCCGAGGCGCTCAAGCCGTGGTACCGCTACATGTGCAAGCGGCCCACGTTCAGCGACACCTACCTTCAGACGTTCAACCGCCCGAACGTCACCCTGGTCGACACCGCCGACAGCCACGGTGTGGAGCGCATCACCGAGGACGCCGTCGTGGTCGGCGGGACCGCGTACGAGGTCGACTGTGTCATCTTCGCGACCGGCTTCGAGGTCGGCGCCTCGGGGATGCTCTCCGGCCTCCTGCCGGTGTACGGCAGAGGAGGCGTCACCCTGGCCGAGGCGTGGCAGAACG
>NZ_MAUD01000349.1:0-203 GCF_001700515.1 Streptomyces lushanensis | reverse complement strand
GGAGGCGGACTGGGTGGCCACGATCCGCCAGAAGGCCGCCGATCTGCACGCGTTCCAGGCCGAGTGCACCCCGGGCTACTACAACAACGAGGGCATGCCCCGGGAGCGCGGACAGTCCTACGGAGACGGACCCGTCGCGTTCCATGCCCTGCTCAAGCGCTGGCGCGCGGACGGCGGCCTGAAGGATGTCCTCGTGGAGGCCG
>NZ_MAUD01000035.1 GCF_001700515.1 Streptomyces lushanensis | reverse complement strand
CCTGCCCGGCCGCGCCGCCGGGCCCGCCCACTACGACGTACGGCTGACGGTCGGCGAGAGCGCCGAGCTGAACTGGCTGCCGGAGCAGCTCGTCTCCGCGTACGGCAGCGAGCTGCGGATGCGTACCCGTGTCGAACTCGCCGCCACCGGGCGCCTGACGCTGCGCGAGGAGCAGATCCTCGGCCGCCACGGAGAGGAGCCCGGCACCCTGTTCAGCCGGCTCACCGTGCTGCGCGCCGGACGTCCTCTGCTCGACCAGGAGCTTGCCTACGGCCCCGGTGCGCCCGCCGGCTGGGACGGCGGAGCGGTCCTCGGCGGCCATCGGGCCGTTGGCCAACTCCTCCTCGCCGGACCGGAGTTCGAGGAGAAACCGGCCGCGCCACGGCTGCTGGGGGAGAGCGCCGTACTCACTCCGCTCGCCGGACCCGCCGTGCTGATCACGGCCGTCGCACCCGACGCCCTGCGGTTGCGGCGCGTGCTGGACGACGTGCTGAGCACCGGTGCGTACCGCTGAGCGGGACGGAGTTCACCGGTTATTGGTTCGGTAAAGAATCGGCGATACCTTCTGTTCTCAGCCACCTCACAGACGAAAGGATCCCGGGGAGTCGTATCAACGCGCGTTGCGCAGGCAGCGCGGCACACAGGGGGAGGTTCCACTTGAGACGCACAGCAGTGCTCGGCTCGGCCGGCACTCTGCTCGCGGGCGCGCTCATAGCGAGCGCGATGGCCGTTCCGGCGAACGCCGACGGCCGTCACCACGGCGATCCGGCGGCGTACGGCGCCACGGTCGCCGCGGACCGGGCCGCGAAGAAGGGCATCGACTGGCAGGACTGCCCGGCCGACTGGTCACTGGAGAAGCCCATCCAGTGCGGTTATGTCACCGTGCCGCTCGACTACGGCAAGCCGAACGGCCGGCAGATCAAGCTCGCCGTCGACCGTATCGGCAACACCGGCACCAAGGACCAGCGCCAGGGCGCGCTGATCTACAACCCCGGTGGTCCCGGTGGCTCCGGCATGGCGTTCCCCCGCCGTGTCATCACCAAGAACGCCATCTGGGCGGACGCGGCGAAGGCGTACGACTTCGTGGGCTTCGACCCGCGCGGAGTCGGCCACTCGACGCCCATCTCCTGCGTCGATCCGACGGAGTTCGTCAAGGCGCCCAAGCTCGATCCCGTCCCGGACAGCGAGGCCGACAAGCGCGCCCAGCGCAAGCTGGCGGCCGAGTACGCGGACGGCTGCAAGGAGCGCAGCGGCTGGATGCTGCCGCACATGACGACGCCGAACACCGCACGGGACCTGGATGTCATCCGGGCCGCGCTCGGCGAGAAGAAGCTCAACTACCTGGGTGTCTCCTACGGCACCTATCTCGGCGCGGTCTACGGCACGCTGTTCCCGACGCATGTGCGCCGGATGATCGTGGACAGCGTGGTGAACCCGTCGAAGGAGAAGATCTGGTACCAGGCCAACCTGGACCAGGACATCGCCTTCGAGACCCGGTTCCAGGACTGGATGAAGTGGGTCGCCCAGAACGACGCGACCTTCCACATCGGTGCCACCACCGCCGAGGTCGAGCGTCAGTGGGAGAAGCTGCGGGCCGCCGCCAAGAAGAGCCCGATCGGTGGGATCGTCGGTCCCGCCGAGCTGATCGGCCTCTTCCAGGGCGCTCCGTACTACGACTCCAGCTGGGTGCCGGTCGCCTCCGTCTGGAGCGACTACCTGGCCGGTGACACCCAGGCGCTCGTGGACGCGGCCGGGCCGGATCTGTCCGACACCGTGGGCAACGCCAAGGCCGAGAACAGCAACGCGGTCTACACCGCCGTCGAGTGCGCCGACGCCAAGTGGCCCACGAGCTGGCGGACCTGGGACCGGGACAACACCCGGCTCCACCGCGACCACCCGTTCCTCACCTGGGCCAACGCCTGGATGAACCTGCCGTGCGCCACCTGGGGTGCCAAGCAGCAGACCCCGGTGGAGGTCAAGACCGGCAAGGGACTGCCGCCGGTGCTGATCACGCAGTCCACGCGTGACGCCGCCACGCCGTACGAGGGCGCCGTCGAGCTGCACAAGCGGTTCAAGGGCTCGCGTCTGATCACGGAGCGGGACGCCGGTTCGCACGGCATCACCAACCTGGTCAATCCGTGTGTCAACGACCGGGTGAAGGCCTATCTGCTGACCGGCGCGCTGGACCGCGCCGATGTGACGTGCGCTCCGCACGCCACGCCGAAGCCGTAAACAGCCGAGGAGGAGGGGCGGCCGGCCGCCCCT
>NZ_MAUD01000348.1 GCF_001700515.1 Streptomyces lushanensis | reverse complement strand
GACGAGGGCGGCCGGGGCCTGTTCCTGGTGGCCCAGTTCACCGAACGCTGGGGCACCCGCTACACGGCCGACGGCAAGGTGATCTGGGCGGAACAGTCCCTGCCGTGACTCCGTGAACCCGTAGGCACATGAGCACGTGAGCGCTCCCGAGCGGTGCGCGCGGATCGGGGCGCGGGAGACCGATGAGTTTTGGTGCCGGCCCCTGTCTACAGTGCGACAACCTTACAAAAGCGAGACAGGGAGCACGACATGACCACGGAACAGACGACGGCCGAGGGTTTCTCCTACACGTCGGAGCGGACGCTGGAGAGCCCTGTGGCGGCGGTGTGGCGCGCCTGGACCGTCGCGGAGTCCTACGCGCAGTGGTCCTACGCCGCCCCCGGGTCCGTCGAGATGGACGTACGGCCGGGTGGGACGTGGAAGGCGACGATGGTCACCCCGGACGGCGGGCAGTTCCCGTTGACCGGCTCCTACTCCGAGGTCGATGAGAACCGGCGCCTGGTGATCGGCATGGACGTACCCGGGAAGAACGACCCGGCTCTCATGACCGTCGAGCTCGCCGAGCAGAGTGACCACCGGACTCGCATCGTGGTGGCCCAGACCTGCGACACCGCCGACGAGCGCGACATGGCCGAGCAGGGCACCGGCATGCTCCTGGAGAGCCTGACGACGTTCCTCAAAACCGCGAACTGACACACCACGGGTCCCCGCGACCGGGCNNAAGCAGCGGGCACGGCCCCGACGCGGAACAACACACCCGACGGGTGGATCGCCCGCATCCGCCCTAGTCTGGACATGTCTGCATTCACCATCAAGGAGCCGCAATGAGCGACAGCGCGATGGACAAAGCCAAAGGCAAGGCCAAGGAAGCGGCGGGCAAGGTCACCGGTGACCGGCGCAC
>NZ_MAUD01000347.1 GCF_001700515.1 Streptomyces lushanensis | reverse complement strand
CGCAGCCAGGCACCGCCGGCCCCGGGCCGTTGCTGAAGCTCCAGCGAGGCCGCGCCCGCGAACGCCTGGACGCGCTGCCAGCGCACCTCGCCCTCCTTGCCGGTGCCCGCGAGCAACTGCGCGGCGGCCCGCGCGTCCTGGGTGTGCTGGACGACATCGAGTACGTCGAGGAGATCCTGGTCCGGGCCGGGCAGCCGGATGTCCAGCTCCTCCTGGCGTACGAAGCCGTACGCTGCCGGATCGGCGGCGTCGGGCGAACCGGGCGCGACCTGGCGGATACCACCGCGGCGGCGCATGACGTACGGGCCGATGACCGCGGCCAGCAGGCCCGTCGCGATCAGGAACCAGAGAATCTCCATGGCCTCATTGTCCCGGACGCCACGCGGCCGGTACCCCGGCCGGTGCGCGGCCCGTGCCCGGAGGACGCACGGCCCGTCCCTCAGCCCGTACCGGCACGCCCCACCCGTAAGCGTGCCGATCCGGTCGCCGTTTCGGCGTCCTGCCGTGTGTGCGCCCGGTGCGTCATGTCCGGCGCTACGCTCGGGCCTCATGAGCCAGCAGCACACCAGCGAGCAGTATTTCGACGAGTCCGCGGCCCACCGGCGCTTCGAGACTCTCGCCATCCACGCGGGCAACACCGCCGACCCACTCACCGGCGCGGTCGTTCCGCCGATCTACCAGGTCTCCACCTACAAGCAGGACGGAGTGGGCGGGCTGCGCGGCGGTTACGAGTACAGCCGCAGCGCCAATCCCACCCGTACCGCGCTGGAGGAGAACCTCGCGGCGCTGGAGGGAGGCCGTCGCGGCCTCGCCTTCGCGTCGGGTCTCGCGGCCGAGGACTGTCTGCTCCGTACGCTGCTGGCGCCCGGCGACCACGTCGTGATCCCGGACGACGCCTACGGCGGCACCTTCCGGCTCTTCGCGAAGGTCCTCTCGCGCTGGGGCGTGGACTTCTCCGTCGCGCACACCTCCGACCCGGCGGCGGTACAGGCCGCCCTCACCCCCCGTACGAAGGCCATCTGGGTCGAGACCCCGTCGAACCCGCTCCTCAACATCACCGACATCGCCGGTCTCGCCGGGATCGCGCGCTCGGCCGGGGCGCGGCTCGTCGTCGACAACACCTTCGCCAGCCCGTATCTCCAGCAGCCGCTCGCTCTCGGCGCGGACGTCGTCGTCCACTCGACCACCAAGTACATGGGCGGACACTCGGACGTCGTGGGCGGCGCGCTGGTCGTGGACGACGCCGAGCTCGCGGACGAACTGGCCTACCACCAGAACGCGATGGGCGCCGTCGCCGGGCCGTTCGACGCGTGGCTGGTGCTGCGGGGCATCAAGACGCTCGCCGTACGGATGGACCGCCACTGCGAGAACGCGACGCGGATCGCGGAGATGCTCACCACGCACCCGCGGGTCTCGAAGGTCCTCTACCCGGGCCTGCCCGAGCACCCGGGCCACGAGGTCGCCGCGAAGCAGATGAAGGCGTTCGGC
Organism: Streptomyces lushanensis; assembly: GCF_001700515.1. Taxonomy (GTDB): domain Bacteria; phylum Actinomycetota; class Actinomycetes; order Streptomycetales; family Streptomycetaceae; genus Streptomyces; species Streptomyces lushanensis. Next base: position 1,856 of record NZ_MAUD01000347.1, on the reverse strand, counting down.
GGGATGATCTCCTTCCAGGTCGACGGCGGCGAGGAGGCGGCGGTGGCGGTCTGCGACCGCGCGAAGCTCTTCACACTGGGCGAGTCCCTGGGCGGTGTCGAGTCGCTGATCGAGCACCCGGGCCGGATGACGCACGCGTCGGCGGCGGGCTCGGCGCTGGAGGTGCCGTCCGACCTCGTCAGGCTGTCGGTGGGCATCGAGTCCGCCGACGATCTGCTGGCGGACCTTCAGCAGGCGCTGGGCTAGGCCCTGTCCGGACCCGGCCGAGCCCGGCAGGGGCCGGACGAGAGGCCCCGGGGCGAGGCCGGACGGGGAAGTGCCGTGCGGTGTACGGACGTTCAGCCGGCCGCCGCCGGGACCGGGAGCGGGCTACCACTCCAGTGGTGGCGTCGTCTCGGCCGGCGGCGCCGCCCACGGGTGCGCGACGGACGCCCAGACCGTGAACACGATCACGGCGACGAACAGCAGTGTCCACAGCACCCGGTGCACGGCGCGGCGGCGGTGGAGCAGCCGTACGCCGAGTTCGGTGGCGCGCGGTACGAGGTCGCCGGGCACGGCCGGCCGGTCCGTCTCCAGCATCCTCCGCACCTCCGCCGCCTTGTGGTCGCGGCGCCCGCGCCCGCTCATGACCGTGCCTCCCGCGGCTGTACCGCGCCCGGACCGGCGCCCGCGTCCGGTGACCCCACCGCGCGGGCGCCGGCCGACGGCCGGAGGACGGGCTGCTGCCGCATGGTGCTGATCGCGCGTGCGCAGATCGCGCGGACGCGCTCCACCGGAAGGCCGATGAGGGCCGCCGTCTGTTCCTCGGCCACGCCCTCGTACAGCCGCAGGACCAGGACGACGCGCTCCTGCGGACCGAGCCGGGCCAGTACGCCCGCCGTGGGACGGCGCCGCCAGGGATGCCAGGCCGTGCGGGCGACCCGCAGGGCGAGGTCCTGGCGGGCGCGGTCGTACGGGTCCTCGCCGCGCAGCCGGTCCCAGTCGGCGTAGGTACGGGCCAGCGCGGTGATCAGCAGACCCTGCGCGCGCGGTGCCGCGTCCGGGGGCTCGCCCGTGAGCAGCGCGGCCACATGCAGCAGCCGGCCGCCCGCACCCGCGGCGAACGCCTCGAACTCACGGGCGCGGCGTCGATCCATGGCAGTCCACCGCTCTGGCACGTCCTCAATTGACGCGATGGAGAAGACCACGGTCAAGAGTGCCTTTCGCGTACACGCCGACCGGACGGCCCTCAGGAGTCGGCGGCGTCCCGTTCGTCCGTACCGCCCTCGCCCGGCTGCTGTCCCGCCGCCCGCGCCGACAGCGCCCCGTTGAACCGGGTCAGCAGGGTGGTGAAGGACGTGCGTTCGTCGGCCGTCCAGCCGCCCGTGACCTGCGCCATCAGCTCGCGCCGTGACGAGCGGACCTCCTCCAGCCTCGCCAGTCCGCGCGCCGAGAGCTGGAGCACGACCGCGCGGCCGTCCTCCGGGTGCGAAGTGCGTTTGACCAGGCCAGTGTCGACGAGCGGCGCCACCTGGCGGGTGACCGTGGAGGAGTCGATGCCCATGCCCGCGGCCAGGGCCTTGACGCCCATCGGGCCCTCCTGGTCGAGCCGGTTGAGCAGCAGATACGCGGCGCGGTCCATGGAGTTGCGGACCTGGCCGACACCGCCGAGCCGGGTCTGTTCGGCCCGCCGGGCGAAGACGGCCACCTGGTGCTGGAGTGCATCGAGGAGGCCGGCGTCGCCCAGGGATTCGGAACGCAGGGGTTCGGAAGCCAAAGGCTCGGAACCCAGGGGTTCGGAGGCCATCTCCCGGGAGGCCGACGCAGCGGAAGTCATGTCCTGAATGGGGGGCATGGCTGGGGGCTCTCTTGTGCGG
>NZ_MAUD01000346.1 GCF_001700515.1 Streptomyces lushanensis | reverse complement strand
GCCGCTCGTATCCCGCGACCGGGTCGAACGCGCCGTAAATCATGCTGTCCCGGACATGCCCCCGGAACGGGCCCCGGCGACAACCCGCACACGACCACCGGCCCCAGCCGAAACGGCCCCAGGACCACGGCCCCCGGCGAGTGAGCCGAAGGGCGCGCCGCTGTCGAGAGGGAGGCTGTGCTCGATATGCGGCTCCGCCGCGCGGGCGGAGGTTCGCGAGGTACGAGCGAATCGAGCACGGTCGACCGTCGACAGTGGCACAGAGCGCCCGGAGGCGAACCGAGCCCTCAAAGAAGAGGCGCCGGGAGGCGCAGCGTGGCGAGGACCGGGAGGTGGTCCGTTGCCGTCCTCAGGTCCGTCTCGGTCACGCCCGGCAGACCTCGTGGCACCCCGCACCCGAGGACCTCGACGCCACCGGTGGCGAAGATCGCGTCGATGCGCTGACGCGGGCGGTCCGGCGTGGAGGTGTACTCGTCGCCCCACGGCTTCGCCGTCCAGCAGTCCTGGAGCTCTCCGGCCAGCAGCCGGAAACTCCGGCCCTCGGGCGGGTCGTTGAGGTCACCGGCGGCGATCACGTGCGGTACGTCCATGGCCTCGACGCGGTCGAGCAGCATCCGCGCCTGGGCGTAGCGCTCGCCGGCCTCCAGGCTGAGATGGCAGCTCAGCAGCCCGACCCGGGCCCGGCCGATCCGCACGACGGCCGTGGCGAAACCGCGCCGGTGCAGGCCCGGGGTGAGCGGCAGCAGGATGTCCTCGGTCCGCTCGACCGTGGCGCGCAGCGAACAGAGCAGCAGCGGCCCGGCCGCGGTGGCGCCGCCGCTGAGCACCACGAGACCGGTCCGCGCGGCCAGCCAGGCGGCGCGCTTGCGCCAGCGGAAGAACCTCGGCGCTTCCTGGATGAGGACGAGATCGGGCGCACAGGCCCGGATGACCCGGACCAGCGCCTCACGGTCGTCGCGCATCGACCGGACGTTGTAACTGAGCACCCGGACCACGGCCGAACCGTCCGGCTCGATCAGGGAGTCGGGCAACGGGGACATCGCCATGCCCACAAGATACGGGACACCGTCCGACGGGTTTCGGCCGACACCGGGCCGGGATGCGCGCTGGTCCGGACAGCGCCCGCCGTACCCACATCGGGTGCGGCGGGCGCGGAGGTACGGGCGCGCGGGCCGGCCGTCAGCCCTGGCGGGCCAGGTCCGCGGCGCCCACCAGGCCCGCCTCGCCGCCCAGTTGCGCAGCGAGCACCTGGGCGTGCGGACGCCACTCGCCACCGATCAGCCAGCGCCGGAAGGACTTCCGGATCGGGTCGAGGACCAGCTCGCCCTCGTCGGAGACACCGCCGCCGACGATGAACGCGGACGGGTCGAAGAGCGAGGCCAGATCGGCGAGACCGGCACCGGCCCAACGGGCCAGTTCACGGAAGGAGTCGATGGCCACCGGGTCGCCGGCGCGGGCCGCGGAGCTGATGTGCCGCCCCTCGATGCCGTCCGCGGTGCCGTCGCCGAGACCGAGCAGGATCTCCGCGTTCTCGGGCGTCGCGTTGGCGCGCTGGCGGGCGTACCGGACGAGGGCGCGCCCGGACGCGTACTGCTCCCAGCAGCCCTGGCTGCCGCAGCCGCAGAGCAGACCGTCCGGCACCACCCGGATATGACCGAACTCCGCCGCCACACCGAAGCGGCCACGGCGCAGCTTGTTGCCGATGATGATGCCGCCGCCGAGCCCGGTGCCGAGCGTGATGCAGATGACATCGTCATGGCCCTGTCCGGCGCCGAACTTGTACTCGCCCCACGCGGCGGCGTTGGCGTCGTTCTCCACGACGACCGGCAGGCCGACCCGCTGCTCGACCTTGTCCTTGAGCGGTTCATGGCGCCAGTTGATATTGGGCGCGAAGAGGACGGTGGCGCGCTTGTCGTCCACGTATCCGGCGGCCCCGATACCGACCGCCTCGATCTGGTGTCCCTCGCCTGCGCCGGAGACCGCGGCGCAGATCGCGTCCACGATGCCCTCGGCGGTCGGCGGGGTGGGCACCTTGTGCGTCTCCAGGATGGTGCCCTCTTCGTCGACCACGCCCGCCGCGATCTTCGTGCCGCCGATGTCGACGCCGATGGTGAGTCCCATGTGTCCCTCAGTTTTCGGTCGAGCCCCGCTGAGGTCAACCGTACCCGAGGGCGGACGCCCGAAGGTCAGTCCAGGTCGATATGACCGCTCGGACCAGGTCCTTCGTCCCTGGGGTCCGTGGGGTCGTCGGACTTCTTCGTGTCGTGAGGGGCGTCTGTGCCGACCGACGACGGGTCCGCGTCGGACGGCGCCGAGGAGGAGTCCCGGGTCCAGCGGCCCTCCTGGCCCTCGACCGCGGAGCGGTACGCGGCGAGCAGTTCGTTGCCCGCCGCGGCGAGATGGCCGAAGACTCCGGGATTGCGCTCGACGACCGGCTCGACGACCGCCTTGGCCTGGTTGATGAACTGCTGCACGGCGCCCTGCGCGGCCAGGCCGAACAGCGGTCCCGGCAGCGAGGAGACCTTGTCCGCGACGGCGTCGACCAGCTTGCGCAGCTCGTCGGAGGCGGAGACGGGCGGCGGGCCGTAGGTCGCGCGGCGGCGGGCCTTCTCCGCCTCCAGATCCTCGGCGCATGCCGCGGCCCAGGCGTCCGAGTCGGTGGCGGGGCGCTCGGTGGCATCGCTCATGGAGACTCCTGCGTCAGAGGCAGAGGCCTTCCGCCGTGGACAGCGGAAGGAGTGCTTACCTTCGACGGTACCCGAACGGCCACGGGCCTTCAGTGCCCGCGCGGCCACAGCGCGGGGTCGGGCGTGAATCTCACCCGCAGCACACCGTCGGTGAGGGCCGCGCCGGTCACCGTGCAGCGGCGCAGCGCGGACGGCAGCGGCACGACGCGGCGGAACGGGCCGACGGTGAGCAGAAGTTCGTCGTCCCTGCGGACCAGGGACAGCTCGCTCTTGACGGCTCCTGGCAGCGGCACACACCAGACGAGCAGGTTGTCCTCCGCGAGCCGGTCCTCGACGGGCCAGCGGCCGGCGGCCGGGCCCCGCTCGTCCAGTCCCTCCGCGAGCCCGGTGGCCAGGCCCGCTCCCCCGCTCCCGGCCTCGCCCTCCCCGGAGCCCGCGCCCAGGTACGCCAGGTCGTCCGGGCCCTGCGGGTCCCGCCCGAGATGTCCCACCGGATACAGCGGCACCTCGGGCGCCCACTCCTCGTACCACTCGTCCAGGCACTTGCGCTGCTGTGCCACGAGCGTCGCGAGCCAGGGGCCCGCCGCGTCGCCGGGCAGGATCCTGTTCGGTACGAGGGTGTCGGCGCGCAGTCCGTACAGGGCCAGTCCGGTACGGGCGGTGCGCAGGGCCTCCGCCGCCGTGGGCCCCGGCTCCGCGACCAGCCGTACGGTCGTCTTCGGGTCCTGGACGACGGACTGGACGACGGCCAGCTCCGCGTCCCGCCGGGCGGCCGTCTCGTACAGCCACTGCGCGGGCATCGGTACGCCGGCGAGCTGGGCCATCATCGGGCGCAGCGCGCGGGCGGCCTGCCGCTCACGCGGCAGCAGCCGGCGCAGATAGCGGCGGAGCTGTTCGGGCAGGGCCAGTACGGCCAGTGCCTGGCGCAGCGGCGGCAGATCCACGACCAGGACGTCCCAGTCGCCCTCGGCGGCCCGGCGCACCGCGTGGAGCAGGGCGAACTGTTCGCTGCCGGGCAGTTCGGTGAGTTCCTCGCCGGCCAGTCTGCGGGCGCCGAGCAGTTCGAACGCGCTGGCGGCCCGCTCCTGGAGGGCGAGCAGTTCCGTACGGAAGTGTTCACCGGAGTCGACACGGGCGGCCCACAGGCCGTTGCCCGTCCCGGTGGGCCGGGCGCCCACCGGTATGCCGAGCAGATCGTCGAGCGGGTCGGCGGAGAGCAGCAGGACACGTCCGCCGCGCCGGGCGGCGGCGCGCGCGGTGGCCGCGGCGATGGTGGTACGGCCCGCCCCACCGGGGCCGGTGACCAGGACCGTACGCATCGGGGTCAGGCTCCGGGGGCGGATTCGACGCGCTTCTTCAGGCCCGCGAGCGCGCGGTCGATGATGACCTTCTCCGCCTTGCGCTTGATCATGCCGAGCATCGGGATCTTGACGTCGACGGTCAGCCGGTAGGTGACCTCGGTGCGGTCGCCGGCGAGCGGCGCCAGCAGGTACGAGCCGTCCAGGGCGCGCAGCATCTGGGACTTCACCAGCGTCCAGCTCACCTCGTTGCCACCGGTCCAGGTGTAGGCGAGGGTGTGGTCGTCCTTGATCGCTCCGGCGTCCAGCACCAGCCTGACCTGCTGGGCGCGCCCGCGGTCGTCGGTGGCCAGCACCTCGGCCTCCTTCACCTCGCCGGTCCACTCCGGATAGCGGGCGAAGTCGGCGATCACGCCCATGACATCGGCCGGTGCCGCCTCGATCGTGATGCTCGAACTGGTGTGTTCCGCCATCGCCGTGCTCCTCCGGTACTGGGTACGCGGTGTGCAGGCTATCGCGAGTGCGCCGGTCACCATTCCAGGGCCCACGGCCGTCCTGTCGCGGCGAAGTGACCCACATTCACACACTCCGTGGAGCCGATCCGCATCCGCCGGGCGAGCGGCTGATGGACATGGCCGAACAGCGCGTACCGGGGCTTGGTACGGCGGATGGCCTCCAGCAGGGCGCGGCTGCCGCGCTCGAACCGGCGCGGGACGGTGTCATAGGTCAACTCGGGCACATCGGGCGGGATGTGGGTGCACAGCACGTCCACCTCGCCGAGCGCCTCGACCTTGGCCGCGTACTCCTCGTCGGAGATCTCGTACGGGGTGCGCATGGGGGTACGCAGCCCGCCGCCGACGAAACCGAAGACCCGGCCGCCCAGTTCCACCCGCTCCCCGTCGAGAACGGTGGTCCCGGGGCGCGCGTACTCGGGCCAGAGTCCCGGGATGTCGACATTGCCGTAGGTGGCGTACGTCGGGACGGGCAGGGCGGCGAACATCTCGGCGTACTGGCGGCGCACCGCCGCCTCGATGGCGGCGGCGGGATCGGCGTCCAGGCCGGCCCAGAGCTCCCGTCCCAGGTTACGGGCCTCGTCGAAGCGGCGGGCGGTACGCAGCTCCACGAGCCGGTCGGCGTTCTCGACACCGAAGAGATCGGGGAAGATACCGCGCGAGTGGTCCGCGTAGTCCAGGAAGAGCACGAGGTCACCGAGGCAGATCAGGGCATCGGCGCCGTCGCCGGCCGTCAGCAGGCCCTGGGTGTTCCCATGCACATCACTGATCACATTGACTCGCATACCTGCCATGCGGATCACCCTAGAACGGGCTTCTCCCACCCGATAGAGGGGGCCGGACCTGCGGTTCCTTCCGTCGTGTCAGAGGTGTGGACTACTGTGCGCGCAGTACCGTCCATCACGTGTGACGCAGGGAACATCTGGCCGGGACCCTCTATGCGTACGCCAGTACCGATGGGTAACGTCCGGGCAGTCCAGCGTGCTCGCCCCACCGAGCACCTGCCCCGGTCTTGGACCGCGACCGGCGCGTCGCACGGAGCCGCGGCGTCGGCGCCCGATGAGGAGCAGCAGTCTTGCGCGAGTTCAGCCTTCCGGCCCTGTACGAGGTCCCCGCGGACGGCAATCTGACGGATCTCATCCGCCGCAATGCCGCACAGCATCCCGATGTGGCGGTCCTGGCCCGCAAGGTGGCGGGCGCCTGGACCGATGTCACCGCCACCCAGTTCCTGGCCGAGGTGCGGGCCGCCGCCAAGGGCCTGATCGCGGCCGGCATCGCACCGGGCGACCGCGTGGCGCTGATGTCCCGTACGCGCTTCGAGTGGGTGCAGCTCGACTTCGCGATCTGGTGCGCGGGCGCGGTGACCGTACCGGTGTACGAGACCAGCTCGGCGGAGCAGGTCCAGTGGATCCTCGGCGACTCGGGCGCGGTCGCGGTGATCGTGGAGAGCGACGCGCACTACTCCGCGGTGGAGTCGGTCCAGCACACGCTGCCGGACCTCCGGGCGGTCTGGCAGATCGACCGCGGCGGGATCGAGGAGCTGACCGCGGCGGGCGCGGACGTGCCGGAGACGGTGGTCGACGAACGCGCCTCGGCGGCGAGGGCCGACGACCCCGCCACCATCGTCTACACCTCGGGCACCACCGGCCGCCCCAAGGGCTGCGTGCTCACCCACCGCGCCTTCTTCGCGGAGTGCGGGAACGCGGTGGAGCGGCTTCGGCCCCTCTTCCGTACGGGCGAGTGCTCGGTACTGCTCTTCCTCCCGGCCGCGCATGTCTTCGGACGGCTGGTCGAGGTGGCGGCCGTGATGGCGCCGATCAAACTCGGCTGCGTACCGGACATCAAGAATCTGACGGAGGAGCTGGCCACCTTCCGGCCGACACTGATCCTCGGCGTGCCGCGGGTCTTCGAGAAGGTGTACAACTCGGCACGCGCCACGGCGCAGGCGGCGGGCAAGGGCGCGATCTTCGACCGGGCGGCGCACACGGCGATCGCCTACAGCCGCGCCCTGTCCGCCCCGCGCGGCCCGTCCCTGGGCCTGCGCGTCCGCCACAGGCTCTTCGACCGGCTCGTCTACCGGAAGCTACGCGCGGTGCTCGGCGGACGCGGCGAGTACGCCATCTCCGGCGGCGCGCCTCTGGGCGAACGTCTGGGCCACTTCTACCGGGGCATCGGCTTCACCGTCCTGGAGGGTTACGGACTCACCGAGTCCTGCGCGGCCACCGCCTTCAACCCCTGGGACCGCCAGAAGATCGGCACCGTGGGACAGCCTCTGCCGGGCTCGGTGATCCGTATCGCCGACGACGGCGAGGTCCTCCTCCACGGCGAACACCTCTTCACCGGCTACTGGAACAACCCGGAGGCAACGGCGGAGGCGCTGGCCGACGGCTGGTTCCACACCGGCGACATCGGCACCCTGGACGAGGACGGCTATCTCACCATCACCGGCCGCAAGAAGGAGATCCTCGTCACCGCGGGCGGCAAGAACGTCGCGCCCGCGGTGATCGAGGACCGCATCCGGGCCCACGCGCTGATCTCGGAGTGCATGGTCGTCGGCGACGGCCGCCCGTTCGTGGGCGCGTTGATCACCTTGGACGAGGAGTTCCTGACCCGCTGGGCGGCGGAGCACGGCAAACCGGCGAACTCCACCCCCGCCACGCTCCGGCTGGACCCGGAACTGCTGGCCGAGGTCCAGCGGGCGGTGGACGAGGGGAACGCGGCGGTCTCCAAGGCCGAATCGGTCCGCAAGTTCCGCATCCTGACGACCCAGTTCACCGAGGAGGGCGGTCACATCACCCCCTCGCTCAAGCTCAAGCGGAATGTGGTGGCGAAGGACTTCGCGGACGACATCGAAGCGCTGTACCAGACCTGACACGGGCCCGCGGGCGGCCCTGGAAGCACTGCCCCCGGCCGAAAGGCGTCAGAGCAACGCCCGCAACTCGGACGCCAGTTCGTCCCACCGCCACCGCTCCTCGACCCAGGCCCGCCCCCGCTCCCCCATCCGTGCCCGCAGCTCGGGATCCAGCAGCAGCGCGACGATCCGCTCCGCCGACTCCCGCGCCGCCGTCTCCGGCGGCCCGCCCCGGACCACCCAGCCCGTCTCGCCGTCCAGCACCGCGTCCGGCGCGCCTCCGGAGTCGCCCGCGACCACCGGGAGCCCGGTGGCCGAGGCCTCCAGATAGACGATGCCGAGGCCCTCGACGTCCAGACCGCCGCGCCGTGTGCGGCAGGGCATCGCGAAGACGTCGCCCGCGCCGAAGTGGGCGGGCAGCTCAGCCCAGGGAACGGCGCCGGTGAACCGTACGGAACCGGCGACTCCGGTCCGGTCCGCCAGCTTGCGCAGCTCGCCCTCGTACGGTCCGCCGCCCACGATCAGCAGCACCGCGTCCGGCACCCGCGCCAGGATCGCGGGCAGCGCGAGGATCAGCGTGTCCTGGCCCTTGCGCGGCACCAGCCGCGAGACGCAGACGACGACGGGCCGGTCCGCGAGCCCGAGCCGCTCCCGCACCGCCGCGCCGCCCGAGCCCGGATGGAAGGTCTTCTCGTCCACGCCCGGCGGCAGCCGCACCATGCGCGCCGCGGCCTCGGGGGTGAGCGCCCCGGCGATGCGGGAGCGGGTGTACTCACCGAGATAGGTCATCGTGTCCGTGGACTCGCCGATACGGCGCAGCAGCCGCCGTGAGGCGGGAAGCTGCGCCCAGCCGGCCTCATGCCCGTGCGTGGTGGCGACCAGCCGCCGCGCCCCGGCCCTCCGCAGCGCCGGGGCCATCAGCCCGAGCGGCGCCGCGGCGCCGAACCACACGGACTCACAGCCGTGTTCGCGCAGCAGCCCGACCGCTCTGCCGGTCACGCGCGGTGTCGGCAGCAGCATCGTCGTACGGTCGCGTACGACGGTGAACGGCTGCTCGGCGTCGAAGGCGGCGGTCGCCTCCGCGCCCTCCCTGCCGCGCTTCCAGGTCGAGGCGTAGACCACGAGCCGCTCGGGATCCAGCCGCAGCGCCATGTTGTGCAGGAACGCCTGGATGCCTCCGGGCCTGGGCGGGAAGTCGTTGGTCACGATCAGTGTCTTGTGCATCGCCGCCGACAGTACCCAACGGCCCTGCCTGATGGCTCGGGCGCGGTCCCGCCCGGCATCATGACTCCCGCGATCAGGAACGAAGCACGCGAAGCGTGCGAAGAGGCACATGCGGCACATGAAGCGGACGAGGTGGTCATGGCGGGCACGCACGGCACACGGCTCCCGGTCGCGGTGTGGACCCTCACCAGGGCTGTTCTGCTGCTCTGTGTCTTCAAGGTCGTCTCCGTGCCGGGGCCCGACGTCACCGGCGACGTCTCGGTGATCTACCAGGGCTGGTACGAGGTGCTGAGGACCGGCA
>NZ_MAUD01000345.1 GCF_001700515.1 Streptomyces lushanensis | reverse complement strand
GCCCGGTCGCAGGGCGGGGCCGCGCGGGGCGGGACAGGGCAGGGTGGCCGCAGGCAGCGGCCGGTGGTGTGTTGGTTCGGGCCTGCCCCGGTACGGGTGGGGTCAGCCGGTGCCGGCGCGGGCCTTCGCCCGCGACGGGACGGCCGGAGCCGTGGTCTGGGCGGTGGCCTGGGCGAGCAGCGCCAGGGCGGTGCGCGAGGGCGAGCCGGCCTCGGTGGTGGCGACCACGATGCCGGGGCCGGGGCCGTGGCTCAAGGTCTGCTGGGTGACGGTCAGTGTTCCGACCAGCGGGTGCCGCATCTCGTAGTCGGCGACGTCGCACGCCCTGACGCGGTGGTCGGCCCACATCGCCGCGAACTCCTCGCTCTTCGCGCTCAGTTCACCCACCAGCGCGTGCAGTGCGGAGTCTTCCGGACACCGGCCCGCCACCAGGCGCAGATTCCCCACCACCGCCCCGGCCTTGGCCGGCCAGTGCGTGTACAGCTCGCGGACGTGCGGGTCGAGGAACACCAGCCTGGCCATGTTGGGGCGCCGGGCCGCCAGGCCCGGGGCACCGGGGTCCAGGTGCCCGGCGAACAGCGCGTGACCGAGCCGGTTCCACGCCAGTACGTCGCTGCGGCGGCCGATCACGATCGCGGGGACGTCCGCGAGCGCGTCCAGCAGCTGACCGGCCGCCTCCGAGACCCGCTCCGGCGCGGGCCGCCGGCCCCGGCCCCGGGGCTTGGCCGACCGGGTCAGGTCGTGCAGATGCAGGCGCTCGGACTCATCCAGCCGCAGAGCCCGGGCGATCGCGTCCAGTACCTCGGGTGAGGCGTTCAACGAATGCCCCTGTTCCAGCCGGGCGTAGTAGGAAGGGCTCACCCCCGCCAGCAGCGCCAACTCCTCACGCCGAAGCCCCGGTACCCGGCGGCGCTCCCCGTAGGTGGGCATCCCGACCTCGTCGGGGCGCAGCTGGGAACGTCGTGTCCGGAGGAACTCCCCGAGCTGCGATTTTCCGTTCATGAATCCGAGTATGGGCCGCCCGGATCGCCGCCGCCCTCCCCTGCCGGGGATAGGCACCGACGGATACGCCCCCGCCCGACGGGACGGCCGGCCAAGCCGCCCCACACCGGGCGCGGGCCCCGCCCTGCGACCGGGCGCGGGCCCCGCCCTTGAGGCGGACGGCGCACGAGCGACTGTCCCCAGCGGTTGTTCCGGCTGTCGGCCGCCCGCTGTCAGCCGAGCCGCTTCACCGCGCTCCAGCCGCTGGCGCGCACCGTGGTGGCGGCGCCGAGGGCGGTGGCGCCGCCCTTGTACCGCAGCAGCGCACCGGCGCTGTTGGTCGCCCAGATGTCGGGGATGCCGTCGCTGGTGGTGTCCGGGTTGCCGTCTCCGGGGGTGTCGGGGCTGCCGTAGATCAGGGGGAAGTCGGCGGGCGGCATGGCCCCGACGGCGTAGGGGTCGTCGCCGTCCAGGCTCGAGCCGGACTGGCCCAGGCTGTTGAGGACCGTGCCCACCCCGTCGGCGTCGAGAATGCCCTTGCGCAGGGTGAGGTTGCCCGTGGAGGTGCGGAAGGTCATGTCGGCGGCGCCGTCGCCGTTGTAGTCGGCGATCGCCACGAAGTCCCGGTCGCCCCAGGAGGCGGTGGTCATCTGGGTGGCGGTGGAGAAGGCACCTCCGCTGTAGCCGGTGAAGACCCACAGGTCGTCACCCCCGTCGCCGCCGGCGACGAAGAGTTCGGGCTGTCCGTCGCCGGTGATGTCGCCCGCCGACTTGATCTCGGTGAAGGTGGCGGGGGCGGGCGCGTTGGCGGGCAGCCGCACCTCGACACGGCGGGTGACATCGATGGCGCCGTAGCCGTCACCGGGGTAGACGAAGAGCCGGTTGTCGGCGGTGCGCACCACCCAGTCGGTGACGCCGTCGGCGGGAGCGAAGTCGCCGTTGTGGGTGACCAGGGCGTAGCTGTTGTCGCCGTCCCAGATGTGCGGGGCGGTGCCGCTTTCCTGCAGTGGCGTGCCGCTCTTGTGAAGGCCCTGGGTGCTGGAGAGCACCGTGCCGTTCATCGACACCGCGTCGGCCCAGAAGTTTCCGGCGGCGTTGATGTGGCCGATATCGGCGGTCCCGTCGCCGGTCAGGTCGCCGGGGCTGTCGGCTCCGGGGCGCGGGGAGACGTAGAAGGTGTGCTTGCTGGGATCGGGGGAGATGTTGCCCGCAGCGTCCACGGCTTTGACGTACAGGATGTTGGGACCGGCCGAGGGGGGCTTGACCCCGGTGGCGGTGACCGAGGTGACGGTCGTGGAGCAGGAGACGGTGAGACCACCCGAGGTGCCCTGTTTGCCGTTGGCGCAGACGTAGCTCGCGTAGTTGGTGGAGTTGATGGAGTAGACGAACTTCACGATGTCGGTGTCCTTGACGTCACCGATCGCGAAGGTGAATTTCCCGGTTTCGCCGAAGGCGACTTTGGACCAGACCTCGCCGTTGCCGTCGTTGTCGTTGTCGTCGGGGAATTCCTGCGAGACGGGCGCGGCGGGGGACGAGGGCAGGGCGGTGTCATAGGTGAAGCGGCACCTGCCGTCGCCGCCGGTGGGTGCCCAGCCGCTGCTGGCGCTGCCGTCCTTGGCCCGTACCCGCCACGCGTAGGTCTGGCCGTTGGCCAGGCCGGTGAGGGGAGCCGACGCGAGTTGGCCGTCGGTGACCGGCTTGAAGATGCTCCTGTGGGTGGTTTCGTATTTCTCGTCCTGCCAGATCTCGAACTCCAGCTCGACGAGGACACCGTCGGGGTCGGTGGCCCTGGCGGTGGCGCTGGGCGTGGTCTTGCCGACCCTGATGTACGGTTTCGCGCTGGTGTCGCAGGAGCCGGGGCTCATGGTGACCGACGTCGGGGTGCTGGGCTTGCGGTTGTACGTGATGAGCACCGTCGGGGAGCCGTCGCCCTCGGCCCTGAACTTCTTCCAGGAGTATGTGTCCGTCTCCAGGGCCGTCGCGGAGGCGGTCGGCGCGGAGGACGAGGTGGACGCCACCAGGCCCACGTTGAAGGAGAGCCAGCCCGCGTCGGCGGCGTCCTGGGCCAGCGAGGTCACCGTGAAGTTGACAGACGCGTCGGGGCAGGAGCTGGCCGACTTCCAGCCGTAGGCGAAGGACTTGGAGGTGATCTTCTCCTTCCAGCCGGGCTGTCTGTTCCAGGTGGTACCGGAGGAGAAGGGGTCGGTGCGCCACACCTGCATCGTGCGCTTGCTGCACGACCAGGAGTGGGTCTCCAGGACCTTCATGGTGGCGCTGGAGACGTCCGCGTTCTTGATGGAGTGCCTGAGCTTGAAGCGGAAGAAGGAACGGGAGGTTCCCCAGGTGTCCCGCTCGAAGCCGACACGGGCTTCCTTGGTGTCCTCGTTGTAGTTGGCGCCGTCGTAGAAGCTGGAGCTCGGGTACTTCTTGTAGACACTGGTCCAGTTGGCCCTGGTGCCGACCATGGAGGGGTCGAGGAACAGGGGGTATTCCGGGGCCTCGGCGCGGTCGAGGTAGCCGCTCGGCGGGATGACCGTCAGGACGCCGTCGTCGCTCAGCGAGGCCGCGGCGGTGGCGGCCCGCGCGCCCTCGCCGGGACCGCTCAGGCCGGGCAGGGCGAGCGTTTCGCCGGAGCCGGCCTGATCGGCGTAGGCGGCGGGTTCGGCGCCCGGCCGGACCTCCGGGTTGTGATCGGGCCTGTTCTCGGGGTTCTCGTCGGCCGGCGTGCCGCCGCCGGGCGCGGTGCTCTCCTCGACGACCTCGGGGTCCTCGTTGGTGCCCGTGGCGGCCTCCGGATCGGCGGCGGGGGCGTCCGTGTCATGGGTTCCCGCGGAGTCCCAGAGGAAGGGCGTGGGCGCGACCACGATCTCGTTCGCCTCGCGGTCCTTGCCCTTGAGGACATCGGTGGCGGGGTCGAGGGAGAAGGAGAGCGTGGGCGAGGTGACGCGGTAGCGCGGCGGGGTCCCGGCCAGCTCGGCGGCGGCCTCGGGCGTGTGGACGACCAGGACGTTCGTGAAGCCGGTGTCCCGTGTGGTCAGCAGCAGGTCCACATCGGGCAGCACACTCTCGTACAGGGCCCTGTTGCCGTCGACCACCGGCTGGGGCAGTTCCCCGGGCCATTCGACGTTCACCTCGTGCCCCTCGGCGTCCATCGACAGCAGCGGGGTCCAGGAGCCCGGCTGCTCGGCGGTCGGCACAGCGGCGTGGTACGTGCTCGCCCGGTCGACGGTGCGGTACGAAGCCGTGCGGACCGCGGTGGAGGAGGAACTCCCGGTGTTCGCACGGGCTTCGGCGGCCGGAGCGTATCCGGGGTCTCCCGCGGCGAAGGTGACGGGATAGGGGCTGTTGACGGTCGACCAGCCGCCCTTCATCCGCCGCAGCGAGGTGTCGATCGGCGCCCACTTCCCCTTGGCGTTCCTCGCCCGTACCGGCTCGACGGACGACGTATAGGTGAAGGTGCCGTCGGGGTTGGCGTACGTGGTGGAGAACTCGTCGGTCAGCGTGGCGACTTCGGTCCGCTTTCCGCTCTCACGGGCCTGACGCTGAGCGGTGTTCTCGTCGACCGGTCCGCTGTTCTTCCCGGACTCGGCGTCCGCACGGGTTCCGGACGGCTGGTCGTCCCGCAGGGCCATGACGGCACAACCGCCGGCGAGCAGTGCCAACGCCAGTGCGGCGGCGACGGTACGCCTGCCGCGCCGTCTGCCGGGGGGTATCGCTTCGGGGGCCGCCTCGCTTGATCCGGCGGCGCTGTCGAGGTCGCTCAAGGCCCTTCTCCAACACGATGGGCCGCGTCGCGGGGGCGCCGCTGCGGCGTGGCTCTTCGGAGTCGCCCCTGGGCCTGTGGCAAGCCTTGCGAGCGCGACGCGCCGGACCGGATGGGCGGATGAAGTATGAGCAGGAGATCTTCATGAGATCAACACCTTTGTGGAGCAGGGGAGTAGGCGAGGTGGCAGGGATGGCTGTGCAAAGTTTTCTTTGCAACTCTTTGTCGGATTTTGAACAGTGACATGGCTAACACAAACTTGTTCCGCCTTGACGTGGATCTTCACAAGGCCGCAGTTTCATCCCGTCGTGGATCACCATGTGCCATCGGTCTGAACGTTTCTGATGGTTTGTGACTCGGGAAGGGTCGATTGGCCGTGCGTGGGGTGTTGTCGTGGTGCGGCAAAGGTTCGCTGGCGCGTAGGTCGCCCGGAGAGCGCCTGATACGCCGAAGAGCGCGGGCCGGTGTCGTCGCGGCCGTGCTCCTCGCCCTCAACGCCACGCTGCTGCCCGGCGCTGTGGCGTTCGGCCCCGACAACAGGACCCGTACGGAGGTCGAGCTCGACGAGTTGCAGAAGACGGACGCCGTCCCCGTCGACGAGGCCCGGGCCGACGACCTCGAACAACTCCACGGTGATGCCTCGACCACGCCGGCCAAGGAGCACGACCCGGCCGCGGTGGCCGAGGTGCCGGCGGCGTCCGGCACCAAGGCGGTCGCCGGCCTGACCGCGGGCGGCACGGCCCAGGTCGCCGCCTCCGCCGACGGCACGGTGAGCGTCGGCGTCGGCGCGCCCGAGGACGCGACCGCCGAGCAGGCCGATGCCCTGGAGGGCCAGTGGAGCATCGCGGTCTCGCCCGAGGCCGAGGCGGTGAGCACCGGTGCGCAGGGCTTCATGCTCGCCGTCGACGCGCCCGACACCGCCACCGGCGACGCGGTCGTCTCCATCGACGCCACCCGCTTCGCCGAGACCTACAGCGCCCAGTGGCTCGACCGGCTCTCCTTCGCTCTCATGCCCTCCTGCTACGCCACCACCCCTGAGCTGGAGGAGTGCTCGCAGGGCGTCCCCGTGACCACCGAGGTCAAGCGCACCGGTAGGACGGTGACCGTGCCGCGCGGCGACGGCGACGGCTCCGGCTCGGAGCCCGATCCCGGCGGCGACCCCGGCGAGGACCCCGCCGACGACGAGGTCGGTGACTCCGAGACCACCGCCGAGATTCCGGAGACCATCCTCGACCTGACCGTGGACACCGCCGCTCTGCAAGCCGTGTCGAGCGGCTCGGCGGGCGGAGCGGGCACCGCCGCGAGCACCGGGAAGGGCTCGTCGGCGAAGTCCGCGGTGTGGCGCGGGACGAACGGGGCCACGAGCGTCCAGCAGGTCGCCGGCTCCGGAGGCGGCGCGCTGATGGTGGGCACCTCCTACGGGGCGGGCTCCGGTGGCGACTTCGCCGCCTCCCCACTGGTCTCCGCCGGATCCTGGAGCGCGGGCGGCTCCTCCGGCGCCTTCACCTACGCGTACACGATGGCCGGGCCGCAGGTTCCCGCGGGTCCGTCGCCGAACGTCACCCTCAGCTACAACTCACAGTCCTCCGACGGGCGCACGTCCGCCACGAACAACCAGGTCTCCTGGATCGGCGAAGGCTGGGACTACCAGCCCGGCTCGATCACCCGCACCTTCGTGGGCTGCGCGGCCGACACCGCCGACGCGAACAACAAGGGCCATTTCACCGGGGACCAGTGCTGGGGAAGCTACAACGCCACGCTCTCCCTCAACGGCACCACCACCGAGCTGGTGCGCGACGACACCACCAAGGAGTGGAAGAGCGCCCGCGGCGACAACACACGCGTCGAACTGCTCGACTCCGACGACTACAAGCGCATCCTCGGTGTCACCCACACCTCGGGCAACGGTGACGACAACGGCGAGTTCTGGCGCGTCACCACCAGCGACGGCATGCAGTACTACTTCGGTCTCAACCGACTGCCGGGCTGGTCGTCGGGCAAGGAGGAGACCGACTCGGTGCTGACGGTGCCGGTCGCCGGCAACCACAGCAGTGACCCCTGCCACAACGCCGACTTCGCGAAGTCGTTCTGCGACCAGGGATGGCGTTTCCAGCTCGACTACGTCGTCGACCTGACCGACAACGCGATGACACTGTGGTGGGACAAGGAGACCAACGCCTACGCCCGGAACAACAAGGAGGCCGCCGCGGTCGCCTACGACCGGGCCGGCCATCTCACCCGCATCGACTACGGGCAGCGCGCGAACTCCCTCTTCTCCGCCGAGCCGCTGGGCCGCATGGTCTTCACCACCGGCGAGCGCTGCTTCGACGACGACAAGGAGTGGAAGTGCTCCAGCGGCAACTTCGACTCCAAGCAGTCCCACCTCACCCGGCCCTGGTTCGACACCCCCGCGGACCTCGCCTGCAAGGCGGACAAGAAGTGCTCCACGTACGCCCCGACCTTCTGGTCACGCAAGCGCCTGGCCAAGGTCACCGCGTGCGCCCAGCGTGAACAAGGGGTGCGGCTCACCGAGTACACCTCGGACGGCAACGGCAACGAGTCGGGCTCCCGGCACGCGTGCGGCCTGGCGGACGACTCGGCCACCACGACCCTGCTCTCGAAGGTGGACGCCTGGGACCTCGGGCAGTCGTTCCCCTGGGACCTGACCGGTGAGTACACCGCGCTGTGGCTGTCGTCCATCACCCGCACCGGGTACGCGGTGGACGGCGACACCCAGCGCCTCAACCCCGTCGCCTTCGGCCACAACAGCAACCCGCTGCCCAACCGCGTCCAACAGGGCTCGGGCGACACCTCGCCGCTCTTCAGCCGGCTGCGCGTCCAGGACGTGGTCTCCGAATACGGCGGGCGCACACACGTCGAGTACAAGGCACCCGGCGGCGCCTGCGCCAACGGTAGGGACTTCCCCGATCCGGACAAGAACAAGCTGCTCTGCTATCCGGCCTACTGGCATGCCGACGGTGAGCTGACCGACAAGCGGATCTCGTGGTTCCACAAATACGTGGTCGCGAAGATCACGGAGTTCCCGCGCCTCGCGGACGCGGAGGAAGTGACGACGACCTACTCGTACGACACCTTCGGCGACGATGTCGACGGCGCGCTGTGGGCAAAGAACCAGGCGGAGTTCTCCCGGCCCAAGACCCGTACCTGGGACCAGTGGCGCGGCTATCCCGTCATCACCACGGTCTCCGGCAAGACGGAGGACACCGCGGGCAGCGTCGCCGCCAAGACGGTCACGCGCTACTTCCGAGGCATGAGTGACGACGTCCTCGCGGACAGCACGCCCAACGATCCTTCCGACGACGTGAAGCGCTCCTCCACACTCGTCGACATCACCGGCGCGGACATCAAGCCCGACCGGCAGGCATACGCGGGGATGGTCGCCGAGTCCCTGACGTACACCAGAGAAAGCGACGCCACCTCCACCGGCTGGATATCACGCACCGTCAACATCCCCGACGACCCGGTCCGCCTGGCCGTCCGCGACCGCACCGACGGCCCGGACGTGGTCGCCGAACGTGTCACCCTCGACACCGTCAAGACCATCACCAAGTCCTCCGGCACAGGCGACGACCCGTCGACGCTGCGTACGGTGACCACGAAGACCGACTACGACGGCACCTACGGTCTGCCGACCGAGGTCCGGGAGTACGGCGACACGGCGGTCCCCGGCGACGAGTCGTGCACCCGCACCTCGTACGTGCACAACACCGACAAGTACCTCATCGGCCTGGTCGACCAGACCGTCACCACGACCGGTACCGCCACCTGCTCCGCCGAGCTGTCGGCCTTGACGGGTTCGACGCTGGTCTCCGGCTCGCGCGTCTACTACGACGACGCCGCCTCGCACACCGCGACGCCCGCCAAGGGCCAGGTGACCAGGACCGAGGTGCCCACGGGGGGCGGCACCGCCTGGGACACCACCCACCCCGAGTCGCAGACCGCGTACGACTCGTACGGCCGTGTCAAGAAGGTGACCGACACCACGGGGCTGAGCAACACCACCGCGTACAAGCCGTCCGAGGGTCAAGTCTACGAGATCGAGACGGTGCAGGGCAGCAAGGTCGTCGACGGCGCGGAGACCGGCTTCAGAAGCGTCACCACCGTCGAGCCCGGCCGTGGGGCCACCCTGACCTCGTCCGACCCCAACGGCCGTGTCGCCTCGTACACGTACGACCCACTCGGGCGCACCACCGCCGCCTGGGATCCCACTCAGCCCACCAGCGACGACCCCACCGTGCGCTACTCCTACAACACCGACCCCGGGCGGCCGGTGTCCGTGGTCACCGAGTCGCTCGCGGACAACCCCGACAAGACCTCGGCAGGGGACGGCGCCTACAAGTCCTCCACCACGATCTACGACGGTCTGGGCCGCGAGCGGCAGTCCCAGACCCCGGCGGTGGGCGGCGGCCGGCTGATCACCGACACCCTCCACAACGGCTCCGGGCAGGTCCGCTCCACCAGGAACGCCTACTACATGGAGGGGGATCCCGACACCTCGCTGGTGGTCCCCGCCTCCCAGTCGCTCGTCCCCAACGCCACCGACTACACCTACGACGGCCTGGGCCGCGTACTCACCGTCACTCCCGTCCACCGCTCCTTTCCGCAGACGGGCGAGACGTACACCGACAACGGGAAGGCGGTGCCGAGCGCGGACCGCCGCACCCGCTACGAGTACGGCCTCGACCACACCGTCGTCCGCCAGCCGAAGGGCACGCCCGCCTCGCGGGTGTGGACCGACGCGCTGGGCCGCACCGTGCGCCAGGACACCTTCAGCGACACGGCTCTGAGCGCCGCCGGTGAGATCAGCACCCGCTACTCCTACGACACCCGAGGCGACCTGGTCACCACCACCGACGAGGCCGGCCATACCCGCACCCGGGACTACGACTCCCTGGGCCGGGTCACCGACACCACCGACCCCGACACCGGGGCCACCCACACCGCGTACGACGCGTACGGGCGTGTGGACAAGGCGACCGACGCCCGCGGGCAGACCCTCTCCTACAGCTACGACCGCTTCAACCGTGTGGCCGAGGTCAAGGTCACCCCGAAGGGCGGCACCTCCGGCACCGCCGTCCAGTCGTACGTGTACGACTCCGCGTCCGGCGGCAAGGGCCAGCTCGCCTCCGCCACCCGCTACACCGACGGCAAGGCCTACACCACCTCCATCGGCGGCTACACCGCCGACTACCAGCCCACGGCGATGACCCTGAAGCTGCCGGACGGCCCGACCACGGGCACCACCGCCGACGGCTTCGCCACCCAGTACACCTACAACTACACCTACAACTCGGACGGCCAGCCGGAGTCGTACACCACTCCGGCGGTGGGCGGCCTGAGCGCCGAGTCCGTGATCACCCGCTACAACGAGGCCGGGCTCCCGGTCACCGTCTCCGGCCACGACTGGTACGTCGGCGAGACCTCCTACTCGCCCTACGGGCAGGTGCTGCGCTCCACCGTGGGCGAGCAGGGCCACCGGGTGTGGCAGGACAACACCTTCAACGAGTCGACCGGTGAGCTGCTGACCAGCGCCCTCGTCCGGGAGAACGCCACCGACAAGACCGTTGTCACCGGAACCGGCGTGAGCAGGCGCTCCTACGCCTACGACCCTTCGGGCAACATCCTGTCCATCGGCGACAAGATCGGCGAAGCCGCCACCGACCAGCAGTGCTTCACGTACGACACGCTCGGACAGCTCACGCAGGCATGGACGACGCCCGGCGGCAAGTCCTGCACCGCCCCGGGCAAGAGCACGGCCGAGCCGGTGTATTCCGACGGGACCGTCAACGTCTCCTCCAACAGTGACGGCTACTGGCAGTCGTACACCTACGACGTCCTGGGCAACCGCGAGAAGAAGACGGCCCACAAGGCCGACCCGACGTTCACCTCAGGGGTACGGGACACCAAGGGCGATGTCGTCACCGACTACGCCTACGGCACCAGCGACACCGCCAAGAACGACCAGCCGCACACCCTGACCTCCTACACCACCACCTCCACCGCGACGGCCGGGCCCACCGTCAAGTCCCGCTCCACACAGACCTATGACACCGCGGGCAATCTGGAGAGCCGTACCTCGGGCGGCGACGCGGGCCAGAGCCTGACCTGGACCTGGGACGGCCAGGCCGAGTCCGTCACCGGCTTCGGCCCCGACGGCTCCGGAGCCTGGACCGGCGCGGCCGACATGTGCCTCGACCTCGCGGACTCGCTCACCACCGCCGGCACCCCCCTCCAGATATGGGTGTGCAACAGCACCAAGGCGCAGAACTTCCGCCTCCAGGCCACCGACACCGACAATGACGGCACGGCCGAGAACGCCTCCGTCGGACAGCTCGTCGTCGCCGGCCGCTGCGCTCAGCCGAACGGCACCACGGCCGGCGCGGCCGTCCAGATCAGGGAGTGCGACACCGCCTCGGCCGCGCAGCGCTGGGAGTCCCTGAGCACCGGTCAGCTCAAACACAACAGCGGGCTGTGCATGGCCGCCCCGACCACCACCGTCGGCACCGACCTGGTACTCGCGACCTGCAACTCGGCTGCGCCCGGCCAGATGTGGAAGCCGGCTTCCAGGACGACGTATGTGTACGACGCCCTGGGCAACCGTCTGCTGGAGCGCTCGGGCGCCGGGGCGGTGCTGCACCTGCCCGACACCACCGTCGCCCTGACCGCCGCGGGCAAGGTCCGCTCCGCCGAGCGTACCTACGGGCACGGTGGTGCCCCGACGGTGACGCGTTACCGCGGTGCGAACTCCACGGGCGGCACCAGCGAGTACATGTTCGCCGCGGCGGTCGACCACAACGGCACGCCGCTGGCCGAGGTCCGTCTGGACGGCGGCCAGGCCGTGCACATCACCAAGAAGGACCCGTGGGGTGACGACCGCGCCCCGAACCTCTCGCAGCGCTCGCGCACGGCCTTCGCCACCGGTGACGACGACGCGGCGGCCGGCCTGGTGCACCTCGGGGCGCGGGAGTACGACCCGGCCACGGGCAGGTTCATCTCCGCGGACCCGGTGCTGGACGAGAGCGATCCGCTCCAGGCCAACGGCTACTCGTACGCCAACAACAACCCGGTCACCCATGCCGACCCCAGCGGTCTGACCTCGACGGCCTCCAGCTTCGACGCCTCCATCGCGGCGCTCGAGGCACAGATCGCCGAGTACCAGCGGACCCTCTCCGTCTCGATAGGCGATGTGATCCTGTCGACCGGCTGGGCGGTGTTCAAGGAGTTCGTCGGCTGGAACGACGTGGTGGGCTGCTTCTCCCAGGGCGACCTGTGGGCCTGCGGCAGCCTGCTCATGGACGCCATCCCCTGGACCAGCGTCTTCTCCAAGGGCAAGAAGATGTGGCGGGCCTTCGAGGCCACGATGGGCGCGGTCAAGGCATGGCGCACGGCGAAGGCCGTCGCCGAGGCCGGACTGAAGGCGGCGAGGGCCGCGAAGACGGCGCTGATCAAGGCGAAGAAGGCCGCGGAGGCGGCGGCTGCCGAGGCGAAACGCAAGGCGAGGGAGGCGGCCAAGGCCGCGGCCGAGGCGGCGAAGCGGAAGAGCCATACCGGCTCGAAGGGCGCCAGAGGCAACGCGCCCCAGGTCCAGGCCCGCAAGGCCGCCCAGTCCAAGGGCTCGTCCGGCGGAGGCCGGGCGGAGTCCAAGTCGGGCGGCTCGCGCGGCGGTTCGGGCCGTGACGACTCCGGCGGCGGGTCCGACGGCGGGTCCGGCTCGGGTGGCAGCTGCGAGACCGAGACCAACAGCTTTACGCCGGACACCCGCGTCCTGATGGCCGACGGTTCCACCAAGCCGATCAAGGACGTCAGGCTCGGCGACAAGGTCATGGCCACCGACCCGGAAACGGGCGAGACCCGGGTGGAGACGGTCACCGCCGAGATCAAGGGCGAGGGTGTCAAGCACCTGGTCAAGGTGACCATCGACACCGACGGCAAGGCCGGCCCGAAGACCGCCGAGGTCATCGCGACCGAGGGCCACCCCTTCTGGGTCCCCGAACTGCACGAGTGGGTCGATGCCACCGCCCTGAGGCCGGGCCAATGGCTCCGCACCAGCGCCGGCACCCACGTCCAGATCACCGCGCTCAAGCGCTGGACGACCCAGAAAGCCACCGTCCACAACCTCACCGTCAGCGACCTGCACACGTACTATGTGCTGGCGGGGGCTACGCCGGTACTCGTTCACAACTGCAATGATGGGTATGCGGATGTTTACTTCGACGACGTCGAGGGGCATGCGTCCATCTCGGTTACGCATGGAGACACGACGATGCACACCGAGGCGGGTTCGCAGCCAGGCTCGAATTCGGTTCCTGGTGTTCGCGCTCGGCCCCACTCGCCCGGCACGATTGTTGTCAGGGTCCCGCTTCCCAACGCAAGGAATGCGCAGCGGGCTCAATATGCTATGGAGGATGTCAATCTCGGTCCACACGACAACGATACAAACAACTGCGTGACCTATTGCGCGAGAATCTTGAGGGCTGGTGGAGTGGACGTGCCGGCCAATGACTCTCAGAATATCGCCGGTTGGCTACTCAATTCTTCCCACCCGCAGAGGAGGCTCTAGTTATGGCAGCTGATGGTTGGGAGTCACTCAAGGGCCAGCCGCCGAACTGGGAAGCACCCGAGCAGTTGCGAGGCCCCACGGCTTCAACGGCGATCAATCTTGCTGTTCAGATGATGGGTAGCAACATGATCGGCAACGACGTGATCGAGGTTGTCGCGGAGTTCGTTTCCACCAAAGCCGGAATTGAGTTGTGGATGGGGCATCGTGAACCCCCTCTGACGCTTGGCCAGAAGTTTGCTGTTGGTCGGGCCAGTTCGGAGGGGCTACGAATCGCTTATGAATCCTGGGTCAATTATGAAAGGGCATACGGGTTGGCGGGCGGGAAGATATCGCAAGTCAACCAGGAGAAGCGCGCGCTCATCGGTGCCGTTCGTGAGGCTACTGCTATCCTCGCTCGCGCCAAAGCTGACTGCGAGGCTTGATCCGGTAGCGTGTCTGGGCGTACTTCCCCGGCATGGTCTATCCTGTCGCAAATATGAGACTCTATCGGGTGTGCTTTGGTGGAGCTTCAGAGCGCCGTGACGGCAGTAGTTGACGGCAACGGCGGCGGACACCAGGTGGCGTCCGCCGCCGTTGCCGTACGGGTGTCAGGGGTGGTCAAGGGCGCGGTCGAGGAGATCGATGGCGTCGCGCTGGAGGCGGAGGCGTACGTGGGCGTAGACGGTGGCGGTGACGCCGATGTGGGCGTGGCCGAGGAGTTCCTTGATCACGACGAGTTCGACGCCCTGTTCCAGTAGAAGGGTCGCAGTCGAGTGCCGGAGGTCGTGGAAGCGGATGTGGCGAAGGCCGGCCTTGCCGAGGAGCGTGGTGAAGGCGCGGGTGAGGTTGGTCGGGTCGATCGGTCCGCCCTGCGCTGTGGTGAAGACGTGCCCGTTGTGCTGCCACGCGGTGCCTGCTGCCTCGCGCTCACGCTGCTGCTGTTCGTGGTGGCGCTTTAGCGACTGGATGCAGCGGGTGGGGAGGGCGATGCGTCGTTCGGAGGCCCGGGTCTTGGTGGGTAGCGTGGTGAGGCCGCCTGCGCTGGTGCGCTGGAGTGTGCGGCGGATGGCGACGGTGCCCGCGTCGAGGTCGAGGTCTTCCCAGCGCAGGCCGAGGAGTTCGCCCTTGCGGAGTCCGGTGTGGAGGGCGAGTTCGAACAGCGTGTGCAGCCGATGATCCTGGGCCGTGGTGAGGAGTCGGCGGGCTTCGTCGGTGGTGAGGGGTTCGAAGCGTCGGGGCCGGGGCGTGCCGGTGCGGACGTTGCGGGCGACGTTGCGCGGGATCTCCTCCTCCCGCACCGCGTGTTCCAAGGCGGACTTGAGTACGGAGTGGATGTAGGTGAGCGTCAGTGGAGAGAGCAGCTTGAAGCAGCACTGACCGGCGACGCAGCAGCGGGGCTCGTCGCGGGCCGCGTCGAGGTGGCGCGTGCAGCACTGGCAGGTGGTGCGGAGCTGGTTGAGCCAGGTACGGACGTCTTTGGCGGTGAGCTTGGTGAGCTTCTTCCTGCCCAGGCCCGGTATGAGGTACTGCTCGACGACGGCGATATAGCGGGTATGGGTGGTCTCGCGGAGGTGGTGGACGGCGACGTTCTCCAGCCAGTACGTCAGAAAGGCCGACAGGCTGCCCTGCGCGGTGACGGCGGGGACGCCGCGGTTGCTGGCGGCGATTTTCTCGGTCAGTTTGACCAGTGCCTCCGTGCGCGAGTTGCCGTAGACGCGGACGCGGCGACGGGTGTTGCCGGGGGTGAGGACGTATCCGGCGGCTTCCCAGCGGCGGTCCTTGCGCTGGTAGACGGTTCCGTCGCCGTTGGCGCGGGTGCGGCGGGAGCCGGAGGTGTCGCGGGGTGTGGTCATCAGTCGGCGGCTTCCTGGTCGAGGTGGGTGCGGATGAAGTCGGTGAGGGCGTGGGTGGGGATGCGTCGGGCGCGGCCGAGGGTGAGGGAGGGGAGTTGTCGGGTGCGGATGAGGTCGTAGACGGCGGTGCGGCCGAGTTGGAGGCGTTCCATGACCTGGGGGACGGTGAGGAGTTCGGTGCTGGCGGTCACGCGAGGGCCTCCGCCCGGACGGCACTGGCCAGTCGGTCAGTGGAGTGACCGACCGGGTGACCGGCGGAGCGGTCAGCGCGGTCACCGGAGCGCTTTGAGCGTCGGGTTCGGTCGGTTGTTCGGGGCGGGTTTGTCGTTTTGCGGTCAGGAGGTTGGCGAGGTGTTCGAGTTCGGGCAGGAGTCCGGTTCCGGCGTACTGCCAGTGGGAGATGACCAGCGTGGTATCCGAGTCCACACGCTGACCTGCGATGTTGCCGTGACCGTTACGGTGACCGGCGGCCAGGTCGGTGGGGTGTTCGGCGCGGTCACCGACCGGACTGCCGCCCGTCTGGCCGGTCTGCGTCTCGGCCGACGCCGGGGCTGGGGGGTGGGTGTCGGGTCGGCTGGTTCGCCAGGCGGTGCGTTCGGCGCGGAGGTGGGTGAGGGTGGTGGAGTAGTGGCGGGTGCGGGTGGAGAAGTGGCCTCGGAAGCCGAGCATGTGGGCCCATTGCCGCAGGCGGAGGTGGGCGTGCTCGGAACGGGTGGCGAGGCGCCAGGCGGTGTGGATCATGCGGCGGGCGTGGTCAGTGATGGCGTGGGTGGCGAGTTCGGCGAGGAAGCGGAGGCGGCGGTCGAGGGTGCCGGTGGTGGTCTCGGCCCCCTTGGTGGCGTACTTGGCGATGTAGCCGGCGACGTGCCGGTCGGTGACCGGGCCGTCTCCGGTGAAGTCGGTGCCGCGGATCGCGCGGACGTCGATCTGCCGCCCGAAGCGGAACACCAACCGCCCTGCCCGATGTGAGTCGTGGGGCTGGGACGCGGGGACGTGTCCGGCGGGCTGTGGTTGTTTCGGCGGTTCGCCTTCGTGGTGGACGCGGGTGCGTGTGGCGGCGGCGCGGACGGCGTGGTCGAGGAGTTGGGTGGAGGCCCAGGCGGGCGGGGTGCTGGTGGGGCCGGTGGGTCCGTCGAGGCGGATGACGGCGTGGAAGTGGACCTGGCCGCGTTTTTGGTACTCGGCGACCTTGGCGTAGGAGAGCGTGGCGTGGTGGCGCAGGTCCCGCTGCGTCAGCCCCGCCGCCTTCGCTATCTCCCGCCGCAGGTGGGTGGTGAAGCGG
>NZ_MAUD01000344.1 GCF_001700515.1 Streptomyces lushanensis | reverse complement strand
CCGCCGGGGTGTCCGGTTTATCGCGTTTATCGTGCCACTTCGGGTCGGTCTCCCACTCCAGGTTCCGCTCCCGCGCGGTGTCCATCGCGTGCGCCGCCTCCTCCGGGGTCGCGTACGGGCCGAAGCGGTCCGCCGCACGGCATTGCGGGCCCTCCTCGACCTTCCGGTGGTGCAGGCAGTAGTACCACTCGCCGGGTTTGCCGACCGTACGCTTCTTGAACAGGGCCATCGTCGGCTCCTTCCTCTGAACGCCATGCTGCCCCACACACGCTGGTTAGACTCGCTGGCATGTCTGGCCAGTCACTGCTCATCCCCGGGGAGATCTCCCCCCTCCGTTCCGTACCCGGAAAGATCCGGCGCCCCGAGTACGTCGGGAAGCCCGCGCCCGCCCCGTACACCGGGCCCGAGGTGCAGACCGCCGAGACGGTCGAGCTGATGCGGATCGCCGGGCGGATCGCCGCGCAGGCGATGGAGGAAGCCGCCAAGCACATCTCGCCGGGCGTCACCACGGACGAACTGGACCGGGTCGCGCACGAGTTCATGTGCGACCACGGGGCCTACCCGTCGACGCTCGGCTACCGCGGCTTCCCCAAGTCGCTGTGCACCTCGGTCAATGAGGTGATCTGCCACGGAATCCCGGACTCCACGGTGCTCCGCGACGGGGACATCGTGAACCTGGACGTCACGGCGTACATCAACGGCGTCCACGGCGACAACAACGCCACCTATCTCTGCGGCGATGTCGACGAGGAGTCGAGGCTGCTGGTGGAGCGGACCCGCGAGTCGCTCAACCGCGCCGTCAAGACCGTGCGGCCCGGACGGCAGATCAATGTGATCGGGCGGGTGATCGAGTCGTACGCCAAGCGGTTCGGCTACGGCGTCGTCAGGGACTTCACCGGCCACGGGATCAACTCGTCCTTCCACTCCGGACTGATCGTCCCGCACTACGACAGCCCGCACGCCACCACCGTCATGCGGACGGGCATGACCTTCACCATCGAGCCGATGCTGACGCTCGGCACCTACGAGCACGACATGTGGGACGACGGCTGGACCGTGGTCACCAAGGACCGGAAGCGGACGGCGCAGTTCGAACACACTCTGGTGGTGACGGACACGGGGGCGGAGATCCTCACTCTTCCGTGAGGTTGCCGTACCGCTGAAGCGGGGTAGCGTTTTTACCGACAGGACGTCGGGAACCAGTTGACTTAGGTAAGCCTAAGTAAGAGTATCGCTTGTGGCGGCAGCGCGTGCCGCCACCACGGCATTCGCCTGTTCCCGTCCCCTTTGGTCCCGGAGGCCCGCCTTGGACGCAACCGCCAGCGCCACGCCCTTCTCCACCCTCATCCGCGTCGCCTCACAGGAACAGCACACCGAGGCGGAGACCTCGACCTTCATGAGCGATCTGCTGGGCGGCCGGCTCGGTGTGGACGCCTACACGCGCTACACGGAGCAGCTCTGGTTCGTGTACCGCGCGCTGGAGGGGGCCATGGAGGCGCTGAGAGGGGATCCGGTCGCCGGGCCCTTCATCCGGCCGGAGCTGGCCCGTACGCCCGAACTGGAACGCGATCTCGCGCATCTGCGCGGTCCGCGCTGGCGCGAGGGCGTCGACCCGCTGCCCGCCACCGCCGCGTACGCCGCGCGGATCGAGGAGTGCGCGCGCACCTGGCCCGGCGGATATGTGGCGCACCACTACACCCGCTATCTCGGCGATCTCTCCGGCGGCCAGATCATCCGCGACAAGGCGGAGAAGACCTGGGGCTTCTCCCGCAAGGGCGACGGCGTCCGGTTCTACGTCTTCGAGGAGATCCCCAACCCGGCCGCGTTCAAGCGCGGTTACCGCGAGCTGCTGGACCGGGTGGCGGCGGACGACCTGGAGAAGCAGCGGATCGTCGACGAGTGCAAGCGCGCGTTCGACTTCAACGGCGCGGTCTTCCACGCCCTGGGAACGCAGTTCCCGCTGAGCGCCTGAGCGACCGGGCCCCTCGGCGCCACCGTCCGTGGGCCCTTGGGCGCCTGAGCGGCCGGGCGGCTCAGTGGGCCGTCAGCAGGCGTACCCGGCCGCCCATCTCGATGGTGCCGTCGGGGCCGGGGGCCGTGATCAATTGGGAGCCCCGGCCCTGGGTGATGTTCAGCGCGCGGCCCAGTCGCGCGGTGAGGAGGAGGGCCGCCGCGCCGGTCGCCTCGTCCTCCGTGATGCCGTCTTCACGGCGAGGGAAGGCGCGGGCCCTGACGCGGCCCGCCGCCTCGTCCTGCCAGGCCCAGGCGTAGAGCCGGCCTTCGCCTGGCGGTGGGGCGGGCAGGGCGTCGACCTCGGCGGTGGTGGCGTACTGGCGGAGTGTGCGCGGCGGGGCCCACTCCGGGCGGACCGTGATCCAGGTGAACTCGCCGTCCTGGCGCACCCATACCTCGCCCGCCGGCGGGTTCACGCACTCCAGATCGAGCAGCCACGCCGCGCCGACGAGAGGGTGTCCCGCGAACGGGAGGCGCAGGCCCGGAGTGTAGATGTCGACCACACCGCGCTCGGGATCGTCGACGAACACCGTCTCGCTGTAGCCGAGTCGGGCGGCGAGCGCCTGCCGCGCCGCCCGGTCCGGGTGACGCCGCCCTTCGCGGACGACGCCGAGCGTATTGCCGTGTCGGCCGTCGGCTCCGCAGAAGACGCTGAGTACGTCGATGTCGGTCACCCGGGCATTCAAGCATCACCGATCGGGGCGCGGCGCAGGGGCCGGACACAGGAGCGGGTCCGTACCGCCTCCCCCTCCTCGGCGGTACGGACCTGCTCGCGTCGCGCGGTCTCCGTCCTGCGCGGTCTGCCTTACGCGGTCTCCCTGGGCGGTCTCCCTACGCGGTCTCCTCCTGCGCCGCGCTCCGCCGCCTGGCGACGCATACGGCCGCCGCGCCCGCCGCCACGATCGCGCCCGCCGTGCCGAGCAGGGCGCCTGCGGGGATGTCGGATCCGGTGGAGGCGAGGGCGCCGGCGCCGGCGACCGAACCGCCGCCCGCCGTTCCCGAACCGCCGACGGCGCCGGCGCCGCCCGTACCGCCGGACGCGCCGCCGGTGCCGCCCGGCAGGTTCGCGTCGTCGTCCAGCGAGACCGCGAGCGTCAGCCTGTCGAGGTCCGTCCCCGCCGGATACATCCCGCCGAAGGCCTTCGTCCCGTCGGCCGTGAGGGTCGCGGGAACCGCGCTCAGGGTCACGACACCGTCCTCGGCCGCCAGTTCGCCCTCCGGTAGGTCCAGCGTGGCGAGGCTCAGATCCGGGTACGTGGCGATCTCGTGCGTCTCCCGGTCCTTGGTGGCCACATCGGCGACGAGCGTGCCCGTGCCGTCCGCCACCTCCACCCGCAGGCCGCTGAGCCCGAGGTCCAGTACGTACTCGCCGGCCTCCTCATGGCCGAGGAAACGGACCGTACCGCCGAAGGACGCGGAGAGGGTCCTCGCGTCGGCGTCGAAGGAGCCCGTGCCCTCGGGGAAGCGGTAGGCCGCCGCGGACCGCGTGGCACCGTCGCCGAGTTCGACCTTGCCGTGGGCGATCGGGCCCGTGACGTACGAGCGGAAGGACTCCTTGACGCCCCAGTCGAGATCGCCGTCGACGATCGTGCCGTCCTCGGCCGCCGGAGGCGTCTCGGAGGCCTGGCCGGTCGGGCTCCGGGTCGGCGGGGTCCCGGTCGGCTCGCCGGTGGGCGGCTCGGTGGGCGGAGTCGTGCTGGGAGTGGGAGCCGGTGTGGACGGCGGAGGCGTCACGGGCGGTGTCGGGGTGCCGCCTCCCGTGGCGTACGCGACGGCGAGCGTCGCCCTGTCCAGCTCCGTGCCCGCCGCGTACATCCCGTTGAAGGCCCGGGCGCCGTCGGCGGTCAGCTCGGCGGGGATGTCCTTGAAGACCATCGAGCCGTTCGCGGTCTCCGGCCGGATGCCCGCGAGATCGATCGAGGCGAGTTCGATGTCGTCCTGTGTGGCGCCGTTGAGGGTGACGTCCGCCTCGATCGCCCCGGCCGTGCCCTCCGTGACCAGCCTGACGTCGGCGAGCTCGATGTCGAAGCCGTGGGCCGTGGAGGCGAACCGGACGGTGCCGTCGAAGTCCGTGGTCACGTCGTGCGTCGCCGGGTCGTACGTACCGGTGCCGCGGGAGAAGGTGAACGGGCCGTTGCCCGCGGCCTGGGTGGCGCCGTCGGAGGCCGTGACGGTGCCGCCGGCGATGCCCGTGACGTATCTGCGGAAGGACTCCTTCAGACCCCATTCCAGGGTGCCGTCCTTCAGTTCCAGCGTCGGGGCTGCGCCGGGCGCGGCAAGGGGCGCGACGGCCGGCGCGCCCGCCGCGAGCGCCGGGATCGCGAAGGCGGAGGCGCCGAGGGCTGCCGCCGTCCCTATGGCGGCGGCGAGTGTGCTGGGTC
>NZ_MAUD01000343.1 GCF_001700515.1 Streptomyces lushanensis | reverse complement strand
CGTACGCGCCCATCTCGCCACCGTTCCCGAGGTGCTCGAACTGCACACCACCACCGGACAGGGCGACATGCTCTGCCGGCTCGTCGCCCGTTCGAACGCGGATCTCCAGCGGGTGATCGACCGGGTGGTCGGTTTCGAGGGCATCGTGCGGGCCGCCACGGCGATCGTCATGGAGAATCCCGTACCGCTGCGGATCATCCCCCTGGTGGAGCAGGCGGCGGCGGATTCGGCCGCCCGGCCGCACGGATCCCGGTGACACCGGGATCGCGGTGGTGACACCGGGTTCGCGGTGAGGAGAGGCGGTCACCGGGCCGTGTCAGCAGCCCGGCACGTCGCCGCCCTGTTCCAGTGAGCGCAGGGCCGCCACCGCGCCCTTGAGCGTGGTGACCGGGATCAGCCGCATCCCGCCGGGCAGCTCGGCACGCGCGTCACGGCACTCGGCCTTCGGTACGAGGAAGACGGTCGCGCCGTCGCGGCCGGCCGCCTGTGTCTTGAGGGACACGCCCCCGACCGGGCCGACCTCGCCGTCGTCGGTGATCGTGCCCGTGCCGGCGATGGTGCGGCCACCGGTGAGATCGCCGCCGGAGCCGTCGCCGTCCAGCTTGTCGACGACGCCGAGCGCGAAGAGCAGTCCGGCGCTGGGACCGCCCACGTCGGCGAGCTGGAGGCTGACGTCCACCGAGGCCGGGTCCCTGCCCAGATAGCCGAGGGCCGCCGTGGTCGCGGAGTTCTGGGACTGGACCATGTCCTGGACGTTGTGCTTCTCGATCTCCTTGTCGGACTCGCCGGACGGATAGACCGCCTCGCGCGGCAGTACGGCCCGGTCCGTCCGGAACCAGCCGTCGACCACATCGGCGAGATCGACGTCGGCGGACGGTCCCGTCGCCTCGATCGTGGTCATCCGCAGCTGGCCCTCGGTGGTGCGGGTGGGTGTCCCGTCGACGGTGATGACCTGCCGGCCCCGGTCGGTGCCGAGGACGTCCACGGTCATCCCGGGCTGTGCCACGGCGTACGGCAGCGGCGCGGCACCGACGACGACGAAGAGCACGACGACCGGGAGGGCGCACAGGGCGAGGAAGGCGGGGCGCGAGAGACGAGAGAGACGAGAAAGCACGCTGTCAATGTATCTGCCGGCAGGACGGCCCGGTCCGTGCCTCCCGCGCGCACCGGGCCGGACACCGCCTGGGCCCCAGGGCCCCCAGGGCCCCTGGGCGAGGGCACGCCGGCACGGTCGCCTCCGCACTCCTCAGCGCAGGGCGTCCGCGACCTCCTTGGCCGCGTCGACCACGCGCGGGCCCACCCGTTCCGGTACGGAGTCGGCGAGCATCACGACTCCGACACTGCCCTCTATCCCCGTCACACCGACGAGCGCGGCGGCGGCGCCGCTGGCGCCCGCCTCCAGCTCGCCGTGGGTGAGGGTGCAGCGCGGTTCGGTGAGCACGGTCCTGCGGGCGGCGAGGATCGCCTTGCCCGCGGCGCCGCGGTCCAGCGGATGACGGAACCCGGCCCGGTAGGCGACGTGGTAGTCGGTCCAGGTCGGCTCGACCACCGCGACGGCCAGCGCCTCGGCCCCGTCGACGAGCGTGAGATGCGCGGTGGCGCCGATGTCCTCGGCGAGCGAGCGCAGGGCGGGCAGGGCGGCCTCCCGTACCAGCGGATGCACCTGGCGGCCCAGGCGCAGCACACCGAGGCCCACTCTGGCCCGGCCGCCCAGATCGCGGCGGACCAGCGCATGCTGTTCGAGGGTGGCGAGAAGGCGGTAGACGACCGTCCTGTTGACACCGAGTTTGTTGGACAGCTCGGTGACGGTCAGGCCGTGGTCGGTGTCGGCGAGCAGCTTGAGGACACGCAGTCCCCGGTCGAGTGTCTGGGAGGTCTCCGCGGTCACGACGCCCTCTCCCTTCGGGGTCCCGTCGGCAGTGCGCCAGGAGGCCGTCCCCGGGCCTCGGCGTGCCGACTGCGCTCTGCGGCTGAGCTGCCACGGGGCGTTTACATTGCGGGGACAGTAGCGAGAGGCACCGCTGAGCGGAAGGGCTCGTCCAGAATCCGGTCAGAGAAGGGCAGTTGCTCCCTGTTCGGACGTGAAGTCGGCAGCATGGCGACTTGGGGTGATCACTCCCGCTATGCCGGGTGACCGTTCCGGCTGACAACGCTGTCGGCGAGGACGTCCCCCGTACCGCCCGGAGGAACGCCGGCAACAGCTCGCTCACGACGTCCCGTTCGGCGCGTGCCGCCCGGCGCCGCCACGACCGGCCCGGCGCGTCCGGCCGCGCGACCGACCCGGCGGGCCGGGCTCACCGCACCGAACTCACCGCCGGGCCCGGTTCACCGCGACCGGCTCACCGCATCCGGCTCACCGCATCCGGCTCACCGCATCCGGGTGGCCCACTCCTGCACCTTCGCAATCCGCTCCCGGATCTGTCCCGCCGTCGCCTCGGCGCTCGGCGGCCCGCCGCACACCCGGCGCAGCTCCGTGTGGATCACTCCGTGCGGCTTGCCGCTCTGATGGACATACGCGCCGACCATCGTGTTGAGCTGCTTGCGCAGCTCCAGCAGTTCCTTGTGGGAGACCACCGGCCGCCGCTCGGCGGGCAGTTCCAGCAGATCCGCCTCGGCGTCCGGCTTCTTGCGGCTGTGCGCGATCTGCCGTGCCTGCCGCTTCTGGAGCAGCAGTTGCACCTGGTCGGGCTCCAGCAGTCCGGGGATGCCGAGATAGTCCCGCTCCTCCTCGCTGCCCGGGTGCGCCTGCATCCCGAACTCGGCGCCGTCGTAGAGCACCCGGTCGAAGACGGCGTCGGACTCCAGCGCCTCGAAGGGCAGCATGTCCTGCTCGCCGGTGTCGGCGTCCGCCTCGTCCCGCTGTTTCTCGGCCTCCGCCATCTCCTTCTCGGACTCGGCGTAGGGGTCCTCCTCGCCGCTCTTCTTCGGCTTGTCGAGCACGTGGTCGCGCTCCACCTCCATCTCGCTCGCGAACCCGAGCAGATTGGGGATGGTGGGCAGGAAGACGGACGCGGTCTCGCCACGGCGTCTGGACCGTACGAAACGGCCGACGGCCTGGGCGAAGAACAGCGGCGTCGAGATGGTCGTCGCGTACACACCGACCGCCAGACGCGGTACGTCGACGCCCTCCGACACCATCCGGACCGCGACCATCCAGCGGTCCTCGCCCGCGCTGAAGTCGTCGATGCGCTTCGACGCGCCGGTGTCGTCGGACAGGACGACCGTGGCCTTCGTACCGGTGATCTCACGGATCAGCTTCGCGTACGCGCGCGCCGAGTCCTGGTCGGTCGCGATGACCAGTCCGCCCGCGTCCGGGATGCCCTTGCGCACCTCGGTCAGGCGCTGGTCGGCGGCGCGCAGCACATTCGGCATCCAGTCGCCGCGCGGATCGAGCGCGGTGCGCCACGCCTGCGAGACGGCGTCCTTGGTCATGGGCTCGCCGAGCTTGGCCGCGACCTCGTCACCGGCCTTGGTGCGCCAGCGCATGTTGCCGCTGTAGCTGAGGAAGATCACGGGACGGACGACTCCGTCGCCGAGGGCGCTGCCGTAGCCGTAGGTGTAGTCGGCGGCCGAGCGGCGGATGCCGTCGTCGCCCTCCTCGTACGCCACGAAAGGGATGGGGTTGGTGTCGGACCGGAACGGCGTACCGGTCAGCGCGAGCCGGCGGGTCGCGGGCTCGAACGCCTCAAGACACGCCTCGCCCCAGGACTTGGAGTCGCCCGCGTGGTGGATCTCGTCCAGGATGACCAGGGTCTTGCGCTGCTCGCACCGGTTGCGGTGCAGCATGGGCCGTACGCCGACGCCCGCGTAGGTGACGGCGACGCCGTCGTACTCCTTGCTCAGCGGTCCCGCGCTGTAGTCGGGATCGAGCTTGATCCCGATGCGCGCCGCCGCCTCCGCCCACTGCTTCTTGAGGTGTTCGGTCGGCGCGACGACGGTCACCTGCTGGACGACATGGTGGTGCAGCAGCCAGGAGGCGAGCGTCAGCGCGAAGGTCGTCTTGCCGGCGCCCGGTGTCGCGACGGCGAGGAAGTCACGCGGCTGCTCCTGGAGGTATCTGCCGAGGGCCCGCTCCTGCCAGGCACGCAGCTTGTTGGCCGTACCCCAGGGGGCGCGTCCGGGGAAGGCGGGTGAGAGGTGGTGGGAGGAGGCGGTAGTAGTCACGGTCTCCGGTTCGGGCGCTCGGGGTGACGGGGCGCGCACGCGGCGGCGTACGACGACCGGGCCACCCTACCCGTGGGGCGGCGGGATCCTCGTACGAATGAGGCGAGGTGCGACGGGCGCCACATCCCTGCGCCGGGACCGCCAAGGGCACCACGCTCGCTCCGAGTTGCCCCGATTCATCCGTGTTCGCCGGTCGCCTCGCACCGGTCAGCGGGACGGTAGCGGGGCGGGCACCCGGGCGTTCACCCGCGTGGCCACCCACACTCCGAGCAGTGCCACCGCCGCCATGGGCAGGAACACCGCGGCGAAGGCCGCCGGGTGGGAGCCCGTCGCGCCGGCGCCGCTCACGGCGGAGGCGGTGTGGCCGCCCACCGCGCCACCGCCCAGGGCCGCGAAGGCCGCGCCGCCCGCCGCCAGCAGCAGGACGTTCGACAGTCCGTCGGAGATCTGGAGCGCGGCGGAGTTCGCGCCCGCCTCGCCCGGGGCGGAGAGCTTGAGCAGCAGCACGCTGGTCGAGGCGATCACCGCGCCCATGCCGAGACAGCCGACGCCCCAGGCGATCGCGACGGTCCAGACCGGTACGGACTCGATCAGCACGCTCGGCACGGTCGCGATGGCCACGGCGACCAGCACCATGCCGCCCGCCATCAGCCGTTCGCGGTACGGCTCCATGCGTGGCCGGGACGGTATGTACGAGCCGAGCGCCCAGGTCGCGCCGCCGAGCGCGAGCGAGAGCCCGGCCATCGTCGGCGACAGCCCGCGCTGCGTGACGAGCATCAGCGGTACGAAGCTCTCGGCGGCGATGAAGGAGCCCGCGGACACACCGCGCAGCAGGACGACGGAGGGCAGTCCGCGCGCGGCCCGCCAGGTGCCGTCCGGCAGCAGTCCGAGGACGGCGGGGACGAGCAGGGCGGCGCCGGCGGCGGCCGGGAGCAGGGACAGCGGGCGCAGGTCCTGGCCCGCGTACTGGAGCAGCCCGGCGCCCAGCGAGATACCGAACGCGAGCCGGATCCTGCGCCGGTCGAGGGCGACGGGCGGCGCGCAGGGATCGGCGGGCCCGGAGGCCATCCGCCGTATCGCGGGCAGGGCGAGCGCGAGCGGCAGCACGACCAGGGCCGGTATCGCGACGAAGACCCAGCGCCAGCCGAGATGTTCGGTGACGGTGCCGGAGGCGAGCGGTCCGACGACGGACGGGATCACCCAGCTCGCAGCGAACGCGGCCATGATCGCGGGCCGCAGCCGCTCCGGATAGGCGCGGCTGACGACGACGTACAGCGCGACGATGACCAGCCCGCCGCCGAGTCCCTGGACGGCACGGCCGACGATGAACAGCCACATCGTGCCGGCCGTGCCGGAGAGCAGCAGCCCGGCGCCGAAGGCGCTGATCCCGGTGGCGAGCGGTGCGAGCGGCCCGCTGCGGTCGGCCCACTGCCCGGAGAGCACCATGGCGAAGAGGCTGGTGGTGAAGTACGCGGAGAACGCGAAGGCGTACAGCGCGACCCCGTGCAGCTCCCGCGCGGCCACCGGCATGGCCGTACCGACGGCGGTCGCCTCGAAGGCGATCAGCAGGACGACGGAGACGATGCCGATACTGAGCGCCCGGTGCGTGGGACCCAGGACACCACCCTGGTCACGGGCCTCGTCGGACGTCAGGAGCACGGCGTCGCGGTCGACGGGAGCGACATCGGCGTCGCCTGGTTCCAGGGTGGTCATAGGCACAGGGTAAGGGCCTAATCAGCGGTTGATCCCTGTCGGACGGCGGATCCGGGCTGGTTCCTTGGTCGTACGACCGTGAACGGAGTGTGGCAGTCGCGTTGCACCACCGCCGCCCGCCTTGAGCCCGGCCCGCCGCCGCTCTACGGTCGACAACAAGCAGGAGCACGACATGCGCGAAGATGCCAGAGACCTGGCCGTGTGCCCGAGTGGTTCAGGGACTCGCCTGCAAAGCGAGTTACGCGGGTTCGATTCCCGCCACGGCCTCCACCGCCCCGCCCGGACGCGAAAGCCCCGGGCGGGAAACGGCAGTATCCTCAGCCGTTCTGCGACGACTCCTGCGAGGGATCGGGCTCGGGCTTCGGCCGGAGCACCGCCTTCTGCGGAAGCCCGCCGTTGTTCTCGCACTCCAGATTCTTCGCCAGGGCGAACGACGCCGCGTGCAGGACGGTGAGATTGTCCTCGCGCAGGGCCTGGGTTTCCGGCGCCTTCGGGTCGCGGAAGCTCATCAGGCCCACGATGCGCGCGGGATCCTTGTCCGAGCCGTCCAGCTGGGGGCTCACGCACTCGAAGCGGAGCGAGGAGTTCTTGATTCCGGCCACGGCCTGCTCACCGAGCGCGTAGAGCCGCTGGTCCGCCGAGTGGCGGTCGTCCAGGACGTCTTCCGGTTTGTAAAGGCCGAAGCTGATGTCCATGCGCCCGGAACCACGCTTCTCCCCGTTGATCACGCACAACTCGCCGGCGCTGGTGTACGCGTCCTGCCCGTCCGCGTAGAGATCCTTGACCCCGGTGGCCACCTCGCCGAGTTTGTCGTCACCGGTCGCGAAGAAGCTCGTGTCGCCGATCGCGCTCTCCACGGCGGCCCTCGCGTCGCCGGAGAACACGGAACCGCAGAGCTTCCCGGCGCCGACGAAGCTCGGCTCCTCGCTCTCGCCGGAGCCGCACGCCGAAACGCCAAGGCCGAATGCCAGCACGACACCCACGGTCCGTGCGGTCTTCCGTATCCTCACAGATCTCGCTCTTTCTCTTGTCTCAGCCGGTCTCGGGATCGTTGCCCTGCTGGTTCTCCCGGTCATTGCCCTTCGCATAACCGAGATCGACGGAGTCCTGGAGATCCCTGCCGAATTCGCTGTTCATGTCGATGCCGTGCTGGTCGCGGAAATGCTTCATGGGCGCCTCCGCACTGTGCTCACCGGCCCGGAAGACGGTCGTCTTGTCCTCCCGGGTCAGCTCTTCGATCTTCTCCTTGTGCTTGTCGATGCCGCCGTCCGACCAGTCGCCGATGACCTGGCCGGCGATCTGCTCCAGCGCCCCGCTGCCCGTGTCGACGGCGAGGGGCACCAGGATGGCAGCCGCTCCGACGGCGGCGGTGGCCGGCAGGAACGCGACACCGGCGGCGATCGCGGAGGTCGCGCCGAACTCGACCCAGGCGGACCGCTGCTGCTGTGCCTTCTCGTACTCCTCGTGCAGCTTCAGGCCCTCCGCCTCGACCTGGTCGGCACGCGACTGGTCGAGCATCCCCTGGACCTCGGCGCCGACGCCCACGGCCGCCCGCGCCGCGCCCTGGTTGATCCCGTCCGGGCCCACCTGCGCCTCCAGCATGCTGCTGGTGTAGATCCGCTCGGCGGTGGTGACGGACGCGTAGGCGTCGGGGTGCTGGCCCAGGGCGCTGAGGAAGTGGCGGGCGTTGTCCCTGCCGAACTCGGCATGGGCGTCCGGGTTCTTGTCCGGCGCGAAGATACTGCCGTCCACGTTCCCTTCCAGCGCCCAGTTGATGTCGTCGACATAGCCGGCTCCCATGTGGCCCAAGCTGTCGGCCAGCGCCTCCTGGTGCTTGAGCAGACCCGGGTCCTGACCGTATTTCTCGACGACCTGCCCCATGACGGCGGCGTTCGTCCCGTCCCGGACGGCGTTCGGATCCGGGCTGTCCCAGGAATAGCCGAGCGTGGCGGACTCCAGGGCATGGCCCAGCGCGTCCGGCATGTACGCCATGGACGCGGCTGCTTCATCGGGGTCGTGGCCGTCGATGTCGGGGAACGACTCGTACTCCTCCGTGGCGAAGTAGTCGAGGTAGCTCTCGATGGGACGGCCGTCCTTGTCCTTGCCGAGGTCCGCGCGGGCACCCGTGCTGACGGTGCCGTCCTCGTTGTAGGCCGTGGGCACGGCGGAGAAGAACTGCTTCGACGCCTCCGGACTGTGCCCGAGCGCCTCCAGCATGCCGATGACCGGATCGTAACCGGAGCCGTTCACACCGGACGGGTTGAAGAGATTCTTCCGCCAGCCGCCCATCGACTTCGTGTCGGCGAACATGTACGGGTCCTTCTGGTGCAGCTGGACCACATGCTCGGCTATCGGGTTCAGGAACCTCGGGTCGTAGGTGCCGTACCGCATGATCCCGCCGAGGAGCTGATATCCGTACGCCGGATTCATGTCGTTCCTGATCAGCGGAATGCGCTCGGTGCCGAGCCGTCGCATGTCCTCGGACCACTTCTGCGTCCACGGGTCGTTCTCGCCCGAGGGGACGGTGGCGGTGGCCAGGTTGAGCCCCAGATTCCGCTGAAGCGCCTGGACGTCCTTGAGGCGTTCCTCGTCGAGCTCGGAGTAGTCGTAGGTGTCCGTGGCCAACTGGCCGAAGAATTTGAGCGATCCCTCGGGACCGAGACCGTCGTAGAAGGTCCGGGAGAACTCGCGTGACGCGTGGTTGTCCCCCAGCAGTTCGTTGAGCTGCTGGAGCTCGGCGTGGGTGAGGTCACGGCCCTTCTTCGCCAGATCGAGGGCGCGCTGTGCCTCCTCGGCGTCCAGGCTGCCGTACCTGGGCGCGCTGAAGTTGTGCTGGTCGGTGGTGATGTTCGCCGTGAGCGCGTTGGCCGCGGCCACATCGGCGTCGTCGCACGTCTCCACGACGGCGTCGATACGGCGCTGCATCGCGTCGATCTTGTTGTTCTGCGTGCGCAGCATCTCGCTGAAGTCGGGGTCGTGGCGCGCGCCCTGGTCCTTCTCCAGCGGATACCGGGCCTCGACCCTGCCATGGGCGGTGACGACCAGGTGCTGGGCCGGCGCGTCCGTGTCCATGAGCCTCGTGAGGTCGTCCTTGGCCTTCTTGAACGCCTCGTAGCCGTCCTCCAGGATCAGCTTGATGCCCTTGGCCGCCTTCGCCGCGTCGTCGAACTCCTTGGCCGTCCTGTCCACGAACGGCTTGGTGACCTCGGCGTTGACGCCTCGCCAGTAGTCGTCCTTGGCCTTGGCCGCCATGGTCGTACGCGCGTCCTCGGCGAGCGTCTCCAGCTTGGTGGTCATCTCCGACCAGTCGTCCGCCGCCGACTTCAGCTTGTCCAGCGGGGCGTGGTACACGTCGTTGAAGGTCAGCATCACTACCCCGGGGCTACTTGAAGTACTCGTTTATCCTGGACGCCGCGAGAGCGGCCGTGATGTCTTCCTCTTCTCTCGCGTGCGACGCCGCGCTGTGGTCCAGATGGTTGGAGATGTTCGCGCACGCGTCGAGCAATGTGCTGAGCTGCGAGTTCCAGGTGTCATGGACGGTCCGCATCGCGGCGCCGGTGCGGAAGTTGTTGGCGGTCATCATCGTCGCCGCGTCGGAGGTGCTGCCGCTCGCGTGGTTGCCGTCGGTCTTGAGCCGGCCGTGCAGCGCGTACGCGGCGCTCCCTATCTCGCCCAGCTTGTCCTGGCTGACGCTCAGATCGGCGCCGCTCGCGCCGGCCGGCCCGTCGTCGGGCACTCTGTTGAGCCGCATATCGGTGTGGGCTGTGGCACCGGTGCGGGCGGATGCCCACTCCTCGTCGAACGACATGGCTTCCCCGTTGAACTGAAAAGGCTGAGACGGAACTGGACGAACTGGGACCGCGGCACTGCGAGAGCTGGGACCGCGGCGCGAATCCGCTAGATCTGCGGAGGACCGTACGGCGGGTACTGCTGTGGTGTCTGATCCGGCTGCCGCTGGGGCGGCGGCCCGTACTGCGGCGGTCCGTACTGCGGCGGCTGCTGGTACGGAACGGGCGCGAAGGCCGGAGGCGGCGGCGGGGGTACGGTGGCGCGGCGGCGGGAGCGGACGAGAGGTACGGCGACGGCGGCGCCCACGAGCAGGGCCGCGCCGAC
Source organism: Streptomyces lushanensis (assembly GCF_001700515.1). Classification (GTDB taxonomy): domain Bacteria; phylum Actinomycetota; class Actinomycetes; order Streptomycetales; family Streptomycetaceae; genus Streptomyces; species Streptomyces lushanensis. The sequence goes on along the minus strand of NZ_MAUD01000343.1, from coordinate 25,432 downwards.
GCCCAGACCGATCCAGAGCCCGGTGCCGCCACCGCCGTCGGAGGAGGCGGCCGGTGCGGGCTGCTCGGTTCCGTCACCGTCACCGTCGCCCGCGTCCCGGGGCGCCGAGGCTTCGGGCGAGGGCGCTTCGGGCGAAGGCTCCTGGGAGGAGGCTGCCGCGAGGTCGGGCAGCGGGTACTCGTCGGCGGGCCCGGGATCGCCCGGGTCGGTGAGAGCGATCCGCGGGCGGACCATCCCGTACCCGACGGAATCGTTGCGCTCGGCCCCGTCGGTGGGGCCGCCCGCCGTGTTGAGCATGACCCGCAGCACCTGGTTGTTCGTCCAGTCCGGGTACGCGGACCAGATGAGCGCGGCGGAGGCGGAGGCGAGGGCGGTGGAGTCACTGGTGCCGTGCGTGTCGCAGAGTCCGGTCGCGCCCGCGCACGCGGTGATGATGTTCGTGCCCGGCGCGACCAGGTCCACCTCCGGCCCGCGCTGCGATTCGCCGGTGGCTCTGGCGTCCTTGCCGACCGCGCCGACGCCCACGACCCCCGGTGTCGCGGCGGGGTACTTCACGCTGCCGTACTCGCCGTCGTTCCCCACACCCGCGAAGATGAGCTTCCCTTTGCCGAGCGCGTACCTCACCGCCTCGCGGGTGGCGACGCCGTCGTACGGACCGGCCCGGGAGATGTTGATGATCCTGGCCTCGGAGTCGGCCGCGTAGCGGATCGCCTCGGCCTCCATCTCGTCGCCCGACCTGCCCGCGCCGAGATCCGCCCTGATGGGAAGGATCTTCGAACCCGGCGCCAGACCGAAGGCGCCGTCTCCGCCGTGGCTCCTGCCCGTCGCCGCGATCATGGCCGCTATGCCCGTGCCGTGGTTGCCGAAGTCGTCGCGCTCGTCCCCCGGCTTCACGGAGAAGTCCTTGCCGGGCAGCACCTGACCTTCGAGGTCGGGCTCCGGGTCCACACCGGAGTCGATGACGGCGACCGTCACCCCCTCGCCCGTACTGGTCCGCCACATCTCCTCGGCCTTCATGACATCGAGGTGCCACTGTCTGGAGCGGACCGTCCCGGCATGGGCCGGAGTGGCCGCCACGCCCGCCAGCAGCAGGCCCAGGGAGCCGGATATGAGCACGTTCCACCGGGTGGTGCGGATGCTGCTGGCGCGCATGTACGGTCCTTCTCACCGGATTCGGGCAGGGGCGGGCAAGGGCTCAGTCGATGACCGGCGGCACGATACGGCGACCGCCGTGCCGCCAGGTCTCTTCGTCCTCCGTCAGATAGTCGGGGCGCTGTCCGTCCTCGTCCTCGGGGCGCCGTCCGGGGCGCTGGGGGGAGTGCGGCACCACGCCGGAACGCCCCGCCTGTCCCGCGCGGCTCCCGCCGTCCGCCCCCGCGCCCCGGACCAGGCCCGAGCCGCCGGGGGTGAAGGGGCGGCCACCGGTCGTCCCGGGCTGCTGCGGCCGGCCGGCGACCATGCCGCCGGTCTCGCCCGCGAGCCGACGCCCGGCCGTACCGCCGGAAGCGCCCGTGCCACCGCCCGTCGCACCGCCGACCGCGCCGCCCGTCGGCGGACGGCCGTGCATCGCCTCACCGCCCACGACCGTGCCGCGCGGGATCCCGCCCGAGGGCCGGCCGGAGGCCTGCGGCGGTACGGGACGGCCGCCGACGATTCCGCTGTCCCGCGGCGACCGCGCCCCGGGCGAACCGGCGAGGGGTCCCTGTCCGGAGAGCGAGGGCGGGCGGACACCTCCGGCCCGCCCCCCACCGGCCGCCGGGGAGCCAGCGCCGAACGCGGGCGGAATCACTCCGACCGGGGGCAGGACCCCGCCCTCGGGGCGACCCGCCGGCGGAAGCGGGTGCGGTGTGCCGGCGGGCGGAAGCTGAGTCGTGGGCAGCGTCGCCACGCCGTCGATCTCCATGGCCACGGGACGTTCCGGGGCGGGCGGCAGCGGCTGGACCTGCGACGGCTGGACCGTCACCGGCGTGACCGTCCGGGAGTCCGCCGGGGCGTGGTACGAGGACGTCCGGTACGCGTCAGGACCGCTTCCGCCGCCGCCCGAGGACCCGGTCGACCACGCGGCGTCGCTGGAACCGTAGATCTGCGCGTCGGGAACGAACGCCTGCGGCGGCGGCGGGAACACCGGCGGGTCCTGAGCGCCCATCACCGACGACGAGAGCGCGTACGACTGCGCCAGCTTCGTCATCTGCCGGACGGCCTCGGCGTGGTCCTCGTTGAGCTTGGCCCGCGCCTCCGAGGCGATCGTCCGCGAATCGGGGTCGTTGTGGAACTCCCTGGCCGCCTGGAGGTCGTCCTGCGCCGAAGTGTCCACAGGGGGCAGGCCGGCCTTGACCTCCCCGAGGGTCTGGGCCGCGTCGCCCATCCAGATCGCGCCGACCTCGGTGTAGTCCGCGAGCAGCAGCGTGGCCTTCCAGGTCTGGTCGCCCCAGGTCTCGAACGCCTCGCCCGCCTCGCCCCGCCAGTCCACCGAGGTGATGTACGTCTTGAGGTCCTGGCCGATGGTCTCGATGGCCCGTGCCGCCTCGGCCAGCAGGTCCGCGTGGTCCTTGAGCGTGCCCGGGTTCGCGGCGGCGATCATGCCCCGCAACTCCTGATGCGTGTGCCCCTCGAAGTCGGTGGACACCGGGGCGTATCCCCCGCCGCCGCTGTTGTCAAGCATGACTCCGGCCCCTCATATCCCCGTACCCCCGTGTCCCAAGTCCCCGTTTGCCGAGTCCCGGTGCCGCGCGCGTGGGCCCGCACGGCGTCGGAACTAGAACTCGCTGCCCGCGTCCGTGCCGCCCTGCCCGGCGGCGGGCTGCCCGTCGGTCGCGGGCTCCTGCTCCTTGCGCCGTTCCTCCTGGCGGCGGTCGTACTCCTCCCGCGCGCTCCGGCTGATGCGCTGCATACGACGCCTGATGTCGTCGTCGATGTTCTCGTAGCCCTTGCGGGAGCCGTCGACGGCGATGCCCAGGGCCTCGATCTGGCCGGCCAGGCCCTGGGAGAGGTTCTGGAGTTCCGTGTGAACCCTCTTGTGCACGGCGTACAGTTCGTCGGCCTCGGCGAAGCCCGTCCCCAGGTCACCCCGGGCGACCTGGCCGCCCTCCACCCGGGTCGGTGCCGCGGGTGACGCGTCGAGCTTGGTCAGCAGCCCGTCCACCCGGTTCTTGAACTTGATCAGCTCGGACGCGTCGACATTCAGGTCCGCGGACCCGCCGCCGCTCGTCGTGCTCCGTGCGGGCAGCCCCGGCCGCCCCGTCCCGTCGTCCTCCGCCATCGACGTCTCCCCCGTCGCCCCGTCCGCCCCGTGCACCACACCCGCGGAGATCACTGTAGCGAGCGCCCACGACAATACGCATCCCGGCCTTGCAGCTGCAACGCCTATCAAGGCATTACGCGTTGGGGACCGCGACCGCCGCCTGCGGGCGGATCGGCAGACGGCTGACCGGGCGGCCCGTCGCGGCGCGCACCGCCGAGGCCACCGCCGCCGGGGAGGTGACCACCGGCGCCGCGCTGGCCGGTTTGGCGCCGAAGGGCGCCACGACATCGCGTTCCTCCACGAGTTTCACGATGCGAATGTCCGGTGCGTCCAGGGACGTCGGAAGCGCGTAGCCGGTGAGGTCGGGACGGCGGACCAGACCGCGGTTGGTACGGAGGTTCTCCGTCAGGGCCGTACCGATGCCCTGGGTGATGCCGGCCTCGATACGGGTCGCCAGCTGCGCCGGGTTGAGCACCCGTCCGACGTCCTGGGCCACCGCCATCTCGACCACCCGGATCGAGCCCAGCTCGATGTCGACGTCCACGACCGCGCGCACCGCGCAGAAGGCCAGCCCCACGAAGGCGTCGCCCTGGCCCGACTCGTCCAGGGGCTCGGTGGGATGCGGACGGCACTGCGCCGTCGCCCAGAGCTCCTTGCCGTCCATCGCCTCGGTGACCGTGGTGGAGAGCACCCCGTCGTAGGAGGTGATCTTGCCGTCGGTGATCTGGAGCAGCTCGGTGGACATGCCGAACTTGTGGGCCAGCGGCTGGAGGAGCTGTGTACGGACCATCTTCGCCGCCCGCTCGACCGCGCCGCCCGAGACCCAGGTGTGCCGCCCGTGGGCGGCCGGGCCCGCCGGAGGCTGGTCGGTGTCGACCGAGGCGACATGGACCTCCTCGATGCCCAGCGTCTCCTGGACGATCTGCCGGGCGAGCGTGGAGAAGCCCTGCCCCGTCTCGACGGCCGCGCAGATCACCGTGGCCACGCCGTCGTGGACCTTGACGGTGGCCGTGGAGACCTCGTCCGCGCCCTCGGCGCCGAGCATGTGGACCATGCCCAGGGCGTAGCCCACCCCGCGCCGTACCGCGCCCGGCTCGCCCGCGCCCTCCGGGCCGCCGGGCAGCAGCCAGGCCGCCTCCGGAGTGTCCTTGGGCAGCGCGGGCAGCGGGAAGTCCCGTACGGCGCCGAGCAGTTCGGCCACCGGGGCCGGGCAGGTCACGGTCTGTCCCGTGGGCAGGATGTCGCCGGTGGCGAGGACGTTGCGCATCCGCAGCTCGGCCGGGTCGATGCCCAGCTTGGCGGCCAGTTTGTCCATCTGGCCCTCGTACGCGGCACAGACCTGCATCGCGCCCTCGCCGCGCACATGGCCCGACGGCGGGTTGTTGGTGCGTACGGCCCAGCCCTCGATGAAGGCGTGCGGGACGACGTAGGGGCCGCAGGCGAAGGCCACCGCCGCCGCGAGCGACTCGGACGAGGCGTCCGCGTACGCGCCCGCGTCCAGCAGGATCTGGGCCTCGACCTTGACCAGCCGGCCCTCGGCGTCCGCGTGGTGGCGGTAGCGCAGCAGGGTCGGGTGGCGGTGGGCGTGGCCGAGGAAGGACTCCTCGCGGGTCGCGGCCAGCTTGACCGGGCAGCCGGTACGCAGCGCCAGCAGGCCCAGCGGGATCTGGAAGCCCGGGTCCTCGCGGTCGCCGGTGGCGCCGGGCACACCGGTGACGACGACCTTCACCCGTTCCGGATCGAGTCCGAAGCAGGCGGCGGCCAGATCGCGGTCGGTGTGCGGATCGGTGGAGGCCGTGTAGATCTCGACGCCGCCGTCGGGTCTGGGTACGGCGAGGCCCGCCTCGGCGCCGATCGGCGCCGGGTCCTGGCGGCCGATGCGGTACAGCCCTTCCACGACCACCTCGCCGGTGATCTCCGGGTCGCCGTAGCGCAGCGGGATATGGCGGATCAGATTGCCGTCGGGGTGCAGCGGCTCGGCGGCGAATGCCTTCTCCGGGTCGGTGACCGGGTCGAGCACCTCGTACTCGACGGCGATCGCGGCGGCGGCGAGGCGTGCCGTGTCGGGATGGTCGGCGGCGACCGCGGCGATCGCCTCGCCGTGGTGGCGTACGACGTCCGAGGCGAAGACGGGACGGTCGACGACACTGCGGCCGTACGCGGAGTCCCCGAGGACGTCCTCGTGGGTGACGACGGCCCGTACACCCGGCATCTCGGCCGCGGCGGCGGTGTCCACCGAGACGATGCGCGCGTGCGGGTGCGGGGAGCGCAGGATCGCCGCCCACAGCAGGCCCTCGGCCCACAGATCGGCGGCGTACGGGAACGTGCCCTCGGTCTTCGCGCGCGCGTCGGCCGGGGGGAGGGATGCTCCGAGGCCGTGCGCCGGGGGCTCCTGCTGAGGAGCGTCGAGCGCCTGGGCCCCGGTGGCCGCGTCGTTGCTCACGCCATGCCTCCGTCGGGCGAGTGCGGGGGCTGGGCGCTGCCGGCCCCTGGGGGTGCCTGGTGGGGGATGCGGGCTTCCTCGGAGGCCACGGCTGCGGCCTCCGCGCTCGCGGTCCGTTCGGCGACGACCTCGTTCACCGCGTCGAGCACGCCGCGGTAACCGGAGCAGCGGCAGAGATTGCCGCAGAGCGCCTGGCGGGTCTCCAGTTCGCTGGGGGCGTGGTTGCCCTCCAGCAGGTCGTGGACGGTCATGGCCATGCCGGGGATGCAGAAACCGCACTGCACCGCCCCGCACTTGGCGAGCGCCCGCTGGACGTCGGAGGGCTCGCCGTCCACGGCGAGTCCCTCGACCGTACGGACCTCGGACCCGGCCGCGGTGGCGGCGGGTACGAGGCAGGAGGCGACGAGCCGGCCGTCGACCTGGACGTTGCAGGCGCCGCACTCGCCCTGGGAGCAGCCGTCCTTGGCGCCCGCGAGGCCGAGGCGCTCGCGCAGCACGTACAGGAGGGACTCGCCGATCCAGGCGTCGGTGACGGGACGGTCGGCGCCGTTGACACGCAGGACGTAGGAGCCCGCCGGGTGTTCGGCGCTGTCGCTGCTGCTGGTCAGCGGCTCGGGTTCCGGTTCGGGCGCGGGCTCCGGCAGGACCTCCGGCTCGGCCGGCGCCAGGTGCCCGGGCTCGGCGCCCGGGGCGGGGGCCGCCGGCTCGTGGGCCGACGGGTCGTGTCCCGGGTCGTGCTCGGGCCGCTCGTCCGGCAGGGGCACGCCCTGGGCGTCGGCCTGTTCGGTCGCCCACGGGGCCGCCGCGCCGCCCGGCAGCGTCGCCGGCGGGCTGCCGCCGCCCCACTGGGCGGCCAGCACCGAGGCACTGAACTCGCCCGATTCATCCGGAAGATCACCGTTCGCGACCGGGATCGTCCACTGGCCGGTCAGCTCGGAGGAGCCGGCGGACCCGGCGGGGGCCCCGCCGCTCTCCGCGGCGCCCGCGTCGTTCCCGGTGAAGTTCCACTGCCCGGTCAGTCCCGGGTCGTAGCCGCCCTGGCCGTACGACGCCTGGAACCGCTCTCCGCCGTCCTGCCGCGGGTCCGGCCACCGTACGCCGCCTCCCGCGTCCTCCGCGGGCGTCAGGGGCGTGATCTGGGGCGGTACGTATCCGTGTCCCGGCGCGGCCAGCGGCGCGTCCTGGCCGTCCTCCGGAGGGAGCTGGACGAACGCGGTGGACTCGCCGTCGTACTCGCCGCCCTGCGGGAGCGGCTGCCAGCCGCCCGGCCCACGCGCGGTCCCGCCGTCGGAGGCGTTACCGGTGTTGCCGGCGTTCTCGTCGGTGGTCACGACAGCGCCCTCCCCAGTGCTCGTCGGGCCAGCGTGGCGACCGTACGCCGCAGATGCTGCACCGCGGGCGACACCGGCGGCGCCTCTCCGCCGTCGGCCGGTGGCGCCGGATCCGGGATGCACGCGGCGGCGACGTACTCGCCGAAGGCGGCGAGCGCCTCCTGGGTGAGTCCTCGCGCGCCGTCCCAGTCGATCAGCGAACCGATCCAGCGCTCGGCCTCCAGCGGGCGCAGCGGCATCGGCGCGATCGCGCCGACCGCGCAGCGCACTCCGCGCCGCGCCGGGTCGAGCACGACGGTGACCGACGCGGTGGCCCGGCCGGGACCGGTCCGTCCCGTCGCCTTCAGGAAGACCTGGGGAGCGTGCAGCAGCGGCACCCGCACGAAGCCGATCAGCTCGGCGGGCGCCAGCATCTCCCGGCCCGCGAGCAGATGCGAGATGGGGATCTCACGGCGCGCGCCGCCGGGACCCGCGACCACGAGGTCCGCCTCCAGGGCGGCCAGTACGGGCAGGGAGTCACCGGTGGGGGCCGCGGTGGCGATGTTGCCGCCGAGCGTGCCCGCGTTGCGGATCTGCGGCGGGCCCGCCGCGCGCGAGGACGCGGCGAGCGCGGGGATGAGGGCCGCGAAGTCGGGCCGGCCCATCCGGGCGTGCGTCAGACCGGCACCGAGCAGGGCATGACCGTCCTGGTAATGCCAGCCGCGCAGCTCGCTGATCCGGCCGAGGCCGACGAGGCCCGCGGGCCTGAGCTGGCCCTTGTTGACGGCCGCCATCAGATCGGTGCCACCCGCGACGGGCACGGCGGCGGGCATGTCCGTGAGCGCCGCCACGGCCTCGTCGAGTGAGGACGGCAGCGTCACGGACTGCGCGGTCTGCGGTGCGTGCGTGGTCAACCCGGCTACCCCTTTCCGGTGTCCCGGTGTCCCGCCTGTGTTGCCGTACCGTACGTGCTCACAGCCCGGACGTGGCAACTCTGGCACATCTTCCGGACCTGCCGACGCGAGGGTCCGCGAAGGGCGGATCCGTCCCCCACCAGGGGGAAGGTCCGGTTTCGCACCTCTTCGCCGTCACATACGGAATGCCACTCTTCGGCGTTCCTTGTACGACTTATCCCCGCACACGGTCACACGCGTGGCCACGATCCCAGGGGCAGGGGCTCGGGACGCCCGGCTGCCGTCTGTGCTCACACGTTTGGCGGCGCCCCCTCGATCGGGCGTCCGAGCACACCGGGCCGGCGCTGCCACGGCAACGGGCCGCCGGGCGGGCGGTATTCGACCCCGAGTGCGTCAAGGCGCCGATAATGCCCGGCCATCCGCCGTTCGAAATCGGCGTAATCCCGCTCCACGGGCGCCGGGAGCGGGGACCACACGGCCTCGGCGAAGGCGGCCAGTCTCGGGAAGACCTGGTAGTCGACGCGCGAGCGGTCCTGCATCACCTCGGTCCAGACATTGGCCTGGGCGCCGAGCACACGGGCCGCCTCCGCCGCGGTGAGCTCCGGCGGTACGGGCTCGAACCGGTAGACGTCCTCCAGGGTGCGGACATAGCCGATGGGCATCGGCTCGTCCTCGCCCGCCGCCTGACGGTGGTCCAGATAGACCTGCTGCTCGGGGCACATGACCACGTCGTGGCCCGCCCTGGCGGCGGCGATCCCGCCCGCGTACCCGCGCCAGGACGAGACGGCGGCGCCCGGCGTCAGGCCCGCGTCCGTCGTCCCGCCCTCCAGGATCTCGTCCCAGCCGATCAGCCGCCGGCCCCGGTCGGCGAGCCAGCGGTCGAAGTGCCGGACGATCCAGGACTGGAGCCGGTCCTCGTCGGCCAGGTCCAGTTCACGCATCCGGGCCTGGGCTGCCGGGGAGCTCCGCCACTGGTCCTTGAGGCACTCGTCACCGCCGATGTGGACGAACGGCGAGAACGGCGACGAGGACAGCGGGAAGAGTTCGAGGAGTTCCTCGAAGACGCCCTCGTAGAAGCGGAGGGTGTTGTCGGTGGGGGCGAGTACGTTCGCGGTAATGCCCCAGGTGTCCCAGACGGCGAGGGAGGTCGTGTCGATGACATCGGTGTTGCCGAGTTCCGGATACGCGGCGATGGCCGCCTGCGAATGGCCCGGGATATCGATCTCGGGGACGACGGTGATATGCCGCTCGGCGGCGTACGCGACGATCTCGCGGATGTCGTCCTGGGTGTAGTAACCGCCGTGCGGCTTCTCGTCCCACAACTCCGAGGCGCGGTGGCCCCATTTGGTGCGCGAGCGCCAGGCGCCGACCTCCGTCAGCCGTGGATACCGCTTGATCTCCACCCGCCAGCCCTGGTCGTCGGTGAGATGGAAGTGGAAGACATTCAGCTTGTGGGCGGCGAGCAGGTCGAGAACGCGCAGGACGCCGTCCTTGGGCATGAAGTGCCGTGACACGTCGAGCATCAGGCCCCGCCAGGCGAAGCGGGGCGCGTCCTCGATCACGGTCGGCGGTACGGTCCAGGCGCGCCCGGGAACGACGGGCGCGGCACGAAAGGCGTCGGGGCCGAGGAGCTGACGGAGGGTCTGCGCCCCCCAGAAGACCCCGGCGGGCCCGCCGCCGTCGATACGGACCGTGTCCGTGCCGGCGGTGAGCCGGTAGCCCTCGGGGCTCGACTCCCGCGCGATGTCGGGGCCGATGCCGAGGAGGATCCGGCTGCCGCGGCCGGAGCGCCCCGGGGCGTCGGAACCGGAGCCGGAACCGTCGGAGTCCTGCGTGCCGGAGTCCTGCGCGCCGGAGCCGCCGTGGCCGCTCACGGCCGCGTCGGGAAGCGGCAGCCCGGTGGCGGCGCCGACGGTCGTACGGAGCCAGCGGGCCACGCCCTCCGTACCGGGCGCCGCCTCGATCACCGTCCGGCCGTCGAGCCGGACAGGACCGGCCTTCGGCGGTGCGGGGTCGGTCCGCCGGGGATTCGGGATCAGATCCATCTCGCGCGTCCTCAATCCTTGACGGCGCCGCCGAGTCCGGAGACCAGGCGCCGCTGTACGAGTACGAAGAAAACCAGCACCGGAATGGTCATCACGGTGGACGCGGCCATGATGCCGCCCCAGTCGTTCTCGTCCGGTTTGAAGAAGACCAGCAGCGCCATGGGAAGCGTCGACTGGGAGGTGTCGCTGATGATGAAGGACTTGGCGAAGAGGAAGTCGTTCCAGGTCGAGATGAAGGAGAAGACGCTCGTCGCCACAAGCCCGGGGAAGACCAGCGGAAAAAGGATCTGCCACAGGAACCGTGCGCGACTCGCGCCGTCGATGTACGCGGCCTCCTCCAGGGCCTCGGGCACCGCCTTGACGAATCCGCGCAGCATCCACACCGCGAACGGCAGCGAGAAGGCGAGATGCGGCAGGACGAGCGAGCCGAGCGTATTGAGCAGCCCGGCGTCCCGCATCAGGAAGAACAGCGGGATGGTCAGCGCCTCGACCGGCACCATCTGCGCGACGAGGAACATGATCAGCAGGGTCGTACGGAATCGGAAGCGGAAGCGGGTCACCGCCGTGGCCGCCAGAAACGCGATCAGCGCGGAGCCGATCACGACGGTGCCGGCGACCGCCAGGCTGTTGAGGAAGTACCGCCCGAATTCGTGCTGTTCGAAGACGCGGCGGAAGGAGTCGAGTGACGGTGAGAGCGTCCAGGGACGGGCCTCGGCGGACTGGATCTCGCCCGCGGGTTTGACCGCGGAGAGGACCATCCAGTACAGCGGAAAAGCCACGACGACGGCGATGACGAGGGCCGATGCCTCGGCTGCCAGCCGCCAGGGGCGGCGAATACGGAGCAGGTTCACAGTTCTTCTCCCCGGCGCCGGATCAGTCGCAGATACACGAGTGTGACCGCCAGCAGAATCAGCAGCATGACCACGCCGATCGCCGAGCCCAGGCTGTACTGCGAAGAGGCGAAGGCCTTCTGATAGGCGTACACATTGAGCACGAGATTCTGGCCGGCGATTCCGCCTCCGTTGGTCATCACATAGATCTGGGTGAAGACCTTGAAGTCCCAGATGACCGACTGAATGGTGACGACCAGCAGGATCGGCCGCAGGATCGGCGCGGTGACGGACCGCCAGGTCCGCCACTGCGAGGCACCGTCGAGGGAGGCCGCCTCCAGCACCTCGCCCGGGACCGCCCTGATGCCCGCGTAGACGGTCACCATCACGAACGGGAAGGAGCACCAGACAACTTCGAGCAGCACGAGCGTGAAGGCGCTGTAACGGCCGTACGTCCAGGAGAAGTCACCGAGCCCCAGCAGCCGGTTGACCGGGCCGTGGTCCGGGTCGAAGAGAAAGACCCAGACCGTGGAGCCGGTGATCGCCGGAGTGGCCCAGGCACCGAGGGCGGCGAGCATCAGCGCGAGCCGGGGCACGGCCCTGACCCGGGTCAGCAGCACGGCGAGCGCGCAGCCCACCGCGAGCGTGGCGAGGACGCACGCGGCGGCGAAGACCACGGTCGCCAGCAGCACCTGCCAGAACTGGCTGTCGCCGAAGAGCTCCGCGTAGTTGCCGAGGCCCTTGAAGGTGGTTAGTTCACCGCCGCTGACCTGGGCCTGGGTGTACTCCAGGAAGGAGATCAGGCCGAGCTGGTAGATCGGGTAGACCAGCAGCCCGCCGAGGACGACCAGGGCGGGCGCGAGATACAGCCAGGGCGTCCCGCCCCCCTCGCCCGCGCGCCGGGGGCCCCGCCGTGAGCCCCTGGGCCCGGCGGCGGGCGCCGCCGGGCCGTCGGTGCGGTTCGTCATCGCGCTCAGCTCGCGGACGCGAAGGCCGCGTCCATCTTCTTCGCGGCCTCGTCGGACGCGGCGGCGACGTCCTTACGGCCGCTGACGATCTCCTGGAACATGGTCGGCAGCACGAGCGAGGCGTCGATCTGGGCCCAGCCCGGCGACGCCGGCACGAACTTGGCGCCCGCGCCCAGGGTCTTCACGAAGGGCTCGACGAACGGCTCCTTCTTCGCCGAGTCCGCCAGCACGTCCGTGTACGTCGGCAGGAAGCCCATCGCGTCGAACAGCTTGGCCTGCGTGTCCTTGCCGGTGAGCGACTTCAGCAGGTCCACCGCGAGCGTCCGGTGCGAACTGCTCCTGAGGACACCGATGTTGTTGCCGCCCGCGAACGCCGGGGCGACCGAGCCCGGCGTGACACCGGGCAGCGGCACGACCGCGTACTTGCCCTTCACCGAGCCCGCCTCGACGGCCGCGTGACTGAAGTCACCGCCTATCGCCATCGCGGCCCGGCCGGAGGCGAAGGCCGTCACCGTCGCGTTGCCGCCCATGGAGGCGCACTTGGCGGCCGGACAGTTGTCGTCGCCGAAGAGGGAGGTGTACGCCTCGATGCCCTTGCGGGCCGCCGGGCTGTTGACCGCGCTCTTGTACGTGCCGCCGCTCTCCTCGGCGAGCTCACCGCCGTTCGCCCAGAGGAACGGCATGGCGCCGTAGGTGTACGCGCCGCCGACCGCGAGCCCGTACAGATCGGGCTTCGCCTTGTGGATCCGCTTGGCCGTGGAGATCAGCCCGGCCTGGGAGTCGGGGACCTCGATCCCCAGCTCCTCGAAGACGTCGGTGCGGTAGTAGAGCGCGCGGACGCCGACGAAGAGCGGCGCGCCGTAGATCTTTCCGTCCACCGTGACGGACCGCCTGGCCGTCGGGTCGGTGTCCTTGGCCTCGTCCCAGGCGTTGAACTCCTCGGTGACCTCGGCGAGTCCGCCGTCCTTCACATATCCGGCCGTGTCGGTGTTGCCGTACTCGACCAGATCGGGCGCGCTCTTCGGGTCGTTGAACGCGGCCTTGATGCGCTGGGCGCGGGTCTCGACCGGGATGTACTCGATCTCGACCTCGGTGCCCCGGTGCTTCTCGCCGAAGGCGGCGACGGCCGCGTCGACGACCTGCTCCTTGGGCTTGTTGCCGACCTCCTGGAAGAGCCAGACGCGCAGGGTGCCGCTCTTCTCGTCCTTGGTCGCGCTGGTGTCGGAGGTCTGCGGCGCGCAGGCGGTGGCGGTGAGGCCGGCGAGTGCGAGAGCGGCGATCGCGGCGACGGTACGGGCGCCTGTGGCCACTGTCCGGGCGGCTGTACGGGCAGAAAGCTTCATCCGGAGTCCCTACGAGTTGGCGTTGCAGCATGCGCAACGTACGTTTCGTGCTGCACAACACGCAGGAGAGTAGGCATGGCTGGATCATGCCGACAAGTGGTCTCAACCATTTCGTTGCAGCGGACACGGCCGCGAAACAGCGGCGGCGGCGTCCGGAAACGCACGACGGCCCCCGGGACGCGCACAGGTGCGCGTTCCGGGGGCCGTCGGCGACGGAGGACCAGCCGCTACTTCTTGCTCTTGTCCTTACCGCCCTTGCCCTTGTCCTTGTCCCCGCCGGGACCCATGGACTCGTAGATCTCCTTGCACATCGGACAGACCGGATACTTCTTGGGGTCGCGCCCCGGTACCCAGACCTTTCCGCACAGTGCGACCACCGGAGTGCCGTCGAGGGCACTCGCCATGATCTTGTCCTTCTGGACGTAGTGGGCGAAGCGCTCGTGGTCGCCGTCGCCGTGCGACACCTGTGGTGTCGGCTCCACGAGGGTGCCCGTACCTGCCCCGCGCTCGGGCTCAAGAGTGCTCATGGGAGCCAAGGGTACCCACGAAGGGCGGCTGTCGGAGGCTCGGGTCCGTGCACTCCGCATCCGTACGCTCACACATCGCGCCGACACGCCGACCGCACCTTGGCCGGTGTCCTCACGAAGGGTCAGTTGAGGGAGGGATCGTCCGGGTATGTCGCGACCATGGCCAGCTCACTGCGCTGCCGTCGCAGCACCGCCCGCCAGAGCCGCTCGGGGCGCGGGGACGACACGTCGCCGGGCTCCGACTCGACGACGTACCAGGCGCCTTCGCGCAGTTCGGCCTCCAACTGGCCCGGGCCCCAGCCCGCGTAGCCGGCGAAGATCCGCAGCGAGCCGAGCGCCCGCGCGAGCAGCTCCGGCGGGGTCTCCAGATCGACCAGGCCGATCGCGCCGTACACCCGGCGCCAGCCCAGCGGCCCGTCGTCGCCCGGGATGACGGCGAGTCCGAGCGCCGAGTCGAGCGAGACGGGACCGCCCTGGAAGACCACACCGGGCTCGCCCGCGAACTCGCCCCAGGACTCCAGGATGTCCCCGACGTCCACCGGGGTCGGCCTGTTGAGGACCACGCCGAGTGAGCCCTCCTCGTCGTGATCGAGCAGGAGGACCACCGCGCGGTCGAAATTCGGGTCGGTGAGGGCGGGTGTCGCGACAAGCAGCCGCCCTGTGAGCGAGGACACCTCGGTCATGCGACACATGATCCCGCATCTTCGGGCTCCGCGGGGCGTGCCCGGGACAGTCCGCGTGCGCGCAGCTCAGGGCGCACGGCGGCAGCGGGAGCGCACGGCCCGCGAAAGGAGCCGGTGGTGACCCTCCGCGACGCAGCGGAAACGGTATGTGTCGTACCGGATCCCATTCCGCACCGACCCTGTCCCGGGCCTTACGGCACAGGGGGCCCGGCCCCTTACCCTTTTCCTTGGCCACCTGCCCGCCCACTCCGGAACGCGAGATTCATGACCGGCACAGACGATGTAATGCTTGTCCACGGCGGAACTCCGCTGGAGGGCGAGATCCGGGTCCGAGGCGCGAAGAACCTGGTGCCGAAGGCGATGGTCGCGGCGCTGCTCGGCAGTGGCCCGAGCCGGCTGCGCAATGTGCCGGACATCCGCGATGTACGGGTGGTGCGGGGGCTGCTCCAGCTCCACGGGGTGACCGTGCGCCCCGGCGACGAACCGGGCGAGCTGATCCTCGATCCGACGCATGTCGAGAGCGCCAATGTCGCCGACATCGACGCCCACGCGGGTTCGTCGCGTATCCCGATCCTCTTCTGCGGTCCGCTGCTGCACCGGCTCGGTCATGCCTTCATCCCGGGTCTGGGCGGCTGTGACATCGGCGGCCGGCCGATCGACTTCCACTTCGACGTGCTGCGCCGGTTCGGCGCGACGATCGAGAAGCGCGCGGACGGGCAGTACCTGGAGGCGCCGCAGCGGCTGCGCGGTACGAAGATCCGGCTGCCCTATCCCTCGGTCGGCTCGACGGAGCAGGTGCTGCTGACGGCCGTGCTGGCCGAGGGTGTCACGGAGCTGTCGAACGCCGCGGTGGAGCCGGAGATCGAGGATCTGATCTGTGTGCTCCAGAAGATGGGCGCGATCATCTCGATGGACACCGACCGGACGATCCGGATCACCGGTGTCGACCGGCTCGACGGCTATACGCACCGGGCCATCCCGGACCGTCTGGAGGCTGCCTCCTGGGCGTCGGCGGCGCTGGCCACCGAGGGCAACATCTTCGTACGCGGCGCGCAGCAGCGCTCGATGATGACCTTCCTCAACACCTACCGCAAGGTCGGCGGCGCCTTCGAGATCGACGACGAGGGCATCCGCTTCTGGCATCCGGGCGGCTCGCTCAACGCGATCGCGCTGGAGACCGATGTGCATCCCGGCTTCCAGACCGACTGGCAGCAGCCGCTGGTGGTGGCCCTGACGCAGGCCTCCGGTCTCTCGATCGTCCACGAGACGGTGTACGAGTCCAGGCTCGGCTTCACCTCCGCGCTCAACCAGATGGGCGCGCACATCCAGCTCTACCGCGAGTGCCTGGGCGGCTCCGACTGCCGCTTCGGCCAGCGCAACTTCCTGCACTCCGCGGTCGTCTCGGGTCCCACCCGGCTCCAGGGCGCTGATCTGGTCATTCCCGACCTGCGCGGCGGCTTCTCGTATCTGATCGCGGCGCTGGCGGCCCAGGGCACGTCCCGGGTGCACGGCATCGACCTGATCAACCGCGGCTACGAGAACTTCATGGAGAAGCTGGTGGAGCTCGGCGCGAAGGTCGAGCTGCCGGGCGGCGCGCTCGTGTGACCTCGCCGGATCCGGTCCGGCCCCGCCGGAAGGAGTCCGGCACACCCAGGGGCGGCCACCCGGTCCGGGTGGCCGCCCCTGAGCGTTGCCTATGGATGCTGTGGATGCGTCTTACTTGCCCTTGGCGGCTTCCTTGAGCTTGGAGCCCGCGGAGACCTTCACGCTGTAACCGGCCGGGATCTGGATCGGGTCACCGGTCTGCGGGTTACGAGCGGTGCGAGCGGCACGGTGGGTGCGCTCGAAGGTCAGAAAGCCGGGGATGGTGACCTTCTCGTCGCCCTTGGCGACGACCTCGCCGACCGTCTCGGCGAGAGCGGCCAGCACAGCGTCGGCGTCCTTGCGGGTCACCTCGGCGCGGTCGGCCAGGGCGGCCACCAGCTCACTGCGGTTCATGTTGTTACTCCCGTGTTCTTCTTGCCTGTGAGGCGTGAGATCGAAGCCGATGCTGCCAGGGCCCTCGGACAGTCCCCGGACCCGGGTCTGCTGACAGACCCTCGCGCCCGAATACGCATCCTGCCCCCACCAGCGGCGGGAAAGCCAATCCGGCACCCTCCGGAGTCACACGAAAAGCGCCACTGCCTCGTCGTCGTGACGTTCCGTGGACTCTGTGGAGACTCCTTGGAGCCTTGGAGCCCTGAACCCCCCGAAGGCCCTGAAAAACCTCCCTGGAGCGGCGGGGCTCATGGTCCGCCACCCTAGAGGGGCCCGTGGGGCCCGGCGAATCGCGACGCGCCGGGCGCGGGCGTACGTGGGAAGCGCCACAGCGGTGCGTCACCTGGGCGGATACCCGGACACGCGCTCACCGCCACCGGTGCGCCCGGGACCCGGACGTGGGCCCCGGCGCACCACCCGGCGTACGGGTCAGACCGACGTGGGAGTCGTCACACCGCCCGCGGCGGCCCTGGCCGCGTCGCGCACCGCGCCCGCCACCGCGCCCGCGACCTTGTCGTTGAAGACGGAGGGCACGATGTAGTTCGGGTTCAGCTCGTCCTCGCTGACGACATCCGCCAGCGCGGACGCCGCGGCCAGCATCATCTCCGTGTTGACCGTGCGGGACTGCGCGTCCAGCAGACCGCGGAAGACACCGGGGAAGACCAGCACGTTGTTGATCTGGTTGGGGAAGTCGGAGCGGCCCGTGGCCACGACCGCCGCCGTCTCGCGCGCGATCGCCGGGTCCACCTCGGGGTCCGGGTTGGCCAGCGCGAAGACGATCGCCCCGTCCGCCATGGCCGCGACGTCGTCGCCGTCCAGCACGTTCGGCGCCGAGACACCGATGAAGACGTCCGCGTCGACCACGGCCTGCTTCAGTGTGCCGGTGACACCCTCCGGATTGGTGTTGTCGGCGATCCAGCGCAGTGGTGACTCCAGGGCCGCCTCGACCAGGTCCTCACGGCCCGCGTGCACCACACCGTGGATGTCGGCGACCACCGTGTGCTTGACACCCGCCGCGATCAGCAGCTTGAGGATGGCGGTGCCGGCGGCGCCCGCGCCGGACATCACGACCCGTACGTCCTCGATGGCCTTGCCCACCACGCGCAGCGCGTTGGTCAGCGCCGCGAGCACCACGATCGCGGTGCCGTGCTGGTCGTCGTGGAAGACCGGGATGTCCAGGGCCTCGCGCAGCCGTGCCTCGATCTCGAAGCAGCGGGGCGCGGAGATGTCCTCCAGGTTGATGCCCGCGAAGCCGGGCGCGATCGCCTTGACGATCTCGACGATGGCGTCGGTGTCCTGGGTGTCCAGGCAGAGCGGCCAGGCGTCGATGCCGGCGAAGCGCTTGAAAAGGGCCGCCTTGCCCTCCATGACCGGCAGCGCGGCCTTCGGGCCGATGTTGCCGAGGCCGAGCACGGCGGAGCCGTCGGTCACGACCGCAACGGAGTTGCGCTTGATGGTCAGCCGGCGGGCGTCCTCGGGATTCTCGGCGATCGCCATGCAGACCCGCGCCACACCCGGTGTGTAGATCATGGAGAGATCGTCACGGTTGCGGATCGGGTGCTTCGACTGCATCTCGATCTTGCCGCCGAGGTGCATCAGGAACGTACGGTCGGAGACCTTGCCGAGGACGACACCCTCGATCCCGCGGAGCTGCGCGACGATCTGGTCCGCGTGCGCCGTGGAGGCCGCGGCGATCGTGACGTCGATCCGCAGCTTCTCGTGGCCGGAGGCGGTCACGTCGAGACCGGTCACGGAGCCGCCGGAGGACTCCACGGCCGTGGTGAGCTGGGAGACCGCGGTACCGCTCGCGGGCACCTCCAGCCTGACCGTCATCGAGTACGAGACGCTGGGCGCCGTTGCCATGACCGAGTTCCTCTGCTTTCCCTAGCCGCTGTGCCGCCCCGCCCGGACCCATGTCCCGGCGGCGCGTACCGATGGTCGCACCTACCATCGGGTAGCGGGTAAAGACCCCCGCCCCCGAAAGGCGCCTTCCACGATGCGGGAGACCTTAACAGCGGCACGCCCAACAGAAGCAGGCCCTCACCAATGACTGGTGAAGGCCCGCTGACAGAAGTGTGCTGCGAACGCGAAGAAGTACACGAGAACGATGAAACACACGCGTGAGGACTAGGTCCTGTCCGGGCGATCTTCGTGGATCAGGCCGCGGCGTCCGGTGAGGTGGATCGCAAGGCGGAGGATCGCCCGTGTACTGGACGTACTCGGGCGACTCCGACAACGCCGCGAGGTGCCGTGCCGGGCGTCGCGGACCCGCGAAGATCGCCCGGACAGGACCTAGGTGGCACCGACCCGCCATGCTCGCCTCGCGGCAAGTGGTCGCTCGAAGCGACGAAGGTTGGGCCCGGGGGCTTGGATCGAGCCGGTGCCGTACCCAATCTAACAAACCACCCCGGGAAGTGATTCCTCCGGAGCGAGTTGACTTGTCATCAATCCCGGAGCAGGTCCGGTACTCCCTCCGGGTCCGGCTCGTCGCGGGCCGTCGAAACGACCGTGAGCTGCTGGGTCGCCCGGGTGAGCGCCACGTACAGCACCCGCAGCCCGGCCGGTGACTCGTCGGCGATCTCCGCGGGCGAGACCACGACCGTCGCGTCGTACTCCAGTCCCTTGGCCTCCAGACTGCCCAGCGCCACCACCCGCTCGCCGAGCCCGGCCAGCCAGCGTGCCGCCTGCTCGCGCCGGCCCATGGCGACGACGACACCGACCGTGCCGTCGACCCGGTCCAGCAGCCGTCGGGCCTCGGCCCGTACGGTCTCGGCGAGATCGCCGTCCCGTACGACGGAGAAACGCGGCTCCACGCCGGTGGAGCGCACCGCTCTCGGGGACTCCATCCCGGGCATCGCGAGAGCCAGGACCCTCGCGGCCAGCTCGGCGATCTCGGCCGGGTTGCGGTAGTTCACCGTCAGGGTGAAGCGGCGGCGCGGCCGGGTGCCGAGCGCCTCGTCCCGGGCCTCCGCCGCCTCGTCCGGGTCCGACCAGGACGACTGCGCCGCGTCGCCGACGACCGTCCAGGTGGCGTGCCGGCCGCGGCGGCCGACCATCCGCCACTGCATGGGCGTGAGGTCCTGTGCCTCGTCGACGATGACATGCGCGTACTCCGTGCGCTCCGCCGCGAGCCGTTCGGCCCGCTCGCGCTGGGACTCCTCGCGCTGGGGCATCAGCTCCTCCAGGCCCGTGAGCTGGTCCAGCGGATCGAGTTCACGGCGCTTGCGCGGGCGCGCGGGCGTGCCGAGCAGTGTCTCCAGCTCGTCCAGCAGCGCCACGTCGTGGACCGAGAGCGGGCCCTTGCCGTCGGCGCCCAGCCGTTTGAGCGAACGCGCCAGGCGCCGGGTCTCGCCCTGGTTGAGGATCCGGCGCGACCAGCGGCCGAGCCGCCGCTCGTCGGCCATCGCGGCGAGCACGCCGCGCGGGGTCAGCTCGGGCCACCACGTTTCGAGGAACTCGATGAAGCTGTCCTCGGAGGTGACGTCCTCGTCGAAGGAGGAGCGCAGTTCGGCGGTCAGCTCGGGATCGGTGTGGCGCCCGGCCGCGCCGGACTTCGACCACAGCGCGTCCAGCAGCAGCCTGCGGGCGCGCGGGCGCAGCAGATTGACCGGCGCGGTCCCGCCGAGCACGGACTCACGGATACGGCGCAGCTCGTCGGCTTCCAGTTCGAGCCGCCGGCCGAACGCGACGACACGCAGCCGTACCGGCGCCCCGCCCCTGCCGCTGCGGGCCGCGTACGGGAGGACGTCCTCACCTGGGGCGGAGGAGGCGTCGGCGGGCGCCGGGAGCATGCCCGGGGCGGTGACCTCGCCGGACTCGGCGGGCTCACCGAAGGCGAGCTGGCCCGCCTGGACTTCCGCGCCACGGGCCGACCGGGCGGCACGGGTGGCGGCGGTGCGCGCGCCGCGGGGCGCGGAAGCCGTCGCCGAGGCGCCCTCCAGTGCTCCTCTCGCCGCCTTGCGCAGCACCTTCAGCATCCGCGCCGAGCCCTTGACCCGGGCGACGGCCGGTTCGTCGTACGCCGTGGCCTCCGCGCCGTCGACGAGCGAGCCGACCGCGCGGATCGCGACCTGGCCCTCCTCGCCCAGCGACGGAAGCACGCCCTCCGTGTACGCGACCAGCAGCGGCGTCGGCGAGACGACCAGGATGCCGCCCGCGTACCGCCGCCGGTCCTGGTAGAGCAGATACGCGGCGCGGTGCAGCGCCACCGCCGTCTTGCCGGTGCCGGGACCGCCCGACACCTCGGTGACGGACGCGGCCGGCGCCCGGATCACCAGGTCCTGCTCCGCCTGGATCGAGGAGACGATGTCCCGCATCGTGTGGCTGCGCGCCTGGCCGAGCGCGGCCATCAGCGCGCCGTCGCCGATGACCGGCAGCGCGGCGCCGCCCAGCGACGCGGTCAGCTCGGGTCGCATCAGATCGTCCTCGACACCGAGCACCCTGCGGCCCTTGGACCGGATCACCCTGCGCCGTACCACCCGGCCGGGATCGACCGGCGTGGAGCGGTAGAAGGGCGCGGCGGCCGGCGCGCGCCAGTCGATGACCAGCGGCGAGTAGTCGGAGTCGAGGACGCCGATCCGGCCGATGTGCAGGGTCTCGGCGATGTCGGCCGTACGGTCCGACCTGATCGCGTCGTCCGCCGGTTCGACCGAGGTGTACGCCCCGTCCGGGCCCTTCTGGCCGTCCTTGCCGGGCAGCAGGTCGATCCGCCCGAAGAGGAAGTCCTCGAACTCGTTGTTGAGCCGGTTGAGGTGGATCCCGGCCCTGAAGACCTGGGCGTCGCGCTCGGCGAGCGCCCCCGGTGTGCCGACCTGCCCCCGTTTGGCGGCGTCGTGCATCAGGAACTCCGCCTCGTGGATCTTCTCCTCGAGGCGTCGGTACACCTGGTCCAGATGGCGCTGCTCGCCGTCGATCTCACGGTCGCGTACGGAGTCGTGCCCCGTGTCGCGTACCGGATCGACGGCCGGTCCAGCGGATTGAACAGCGGCATCCTGCGCGGCCACCGGGGCCCCCTTCATCACGTGCGTCGGGCAGCCGTCAACCGTACGCGAAGGGGGGCCGGTATGTCAGGCGTCGACCTCCACCAGTCGCTCGCCGTCGAACGTACGGACCTCGAAGTGATCGATGTCGCCGCTGTCCATGGCCGTGCCGCCGTGGACGTACAGCGGGCTCTTGGAGATCTTGTTCGGGCTGTCGGCGATGCCGTATCCCCACTTCGGCACCGACCAGGAGGTGACGACCTCCTCCTCGCCCGTCCTGGACACGGCGACCAGACTGCATTTGAGCGGACCCTTCACATTCTTCAGCTCCAGGACCGTGTGCGTGCCCCAGCCCTTCGGCTCCATGCCGATCGTCGCGCTGACCTTGGTCGTGGCGTCCGTCGCCCAGACCTTGTCCGGCATGTGGTTGAAGAAGGCGTCCTCGGCCGGGCTGGTGGGGTGCGGGTCGGCGGCCTGGTTGCTGCTCCCGCCGTCCCCTCCGGTGGCGGTGACGGCCGCCACGGGCCCGCCGATGATCAGCGCCGCCGCTGCGGCGACCAGATACATCCCCCGGCGCCTGCGCTGGGCGCGCTTGGCCGCGACCTCGTCCACCAGCCGCCCGAGCAGCCGCGGGCTCGGCTGTACGGAGACGGACGGCGTCGGCAGCTCGGCCAGCGGCACCACGGGCGCCAGTGAGCCGAGCGGTCCGGGCGCGCCGAGCGGTCCGGGCCCGGCGAACGGGGCCGGACCGTCCGCCAGCATGGCCAGCATCGGCTCCATCCCGGAGAACTCCTCCAGGTTGACCGCGCAGACGCGGCAGCCGGCCAGATGCGCCTCGAAGGCGGTGGCCTCGGCGTCGTCCAGAATGCCGAGGACATACGCGCCGACGGCTTCGTGCACAGTACTTTCGTCGCCCAGTCCGTACTGCTCATGCGTGGTCATGCCGAGACCCCCCTCTCCTCCAGCGCGAGCTTCATGGAACGCAGCGCGTAGAACACCCGTGAACGCACCGTGCCGCTGGGTATGCCGAGCGTCTCGGCGGCCTCGTTGACCGTGCGCCCCTTGAAGTACGTCTCCACCAGGACTTCCCGGTGAGCGGGGGTCAAATCATCGAGCGCATCAGAGAGCGTCATCAGCCACAACGCCTTGTCGATCTCGTCCTCCGCGGGCATGACCTCCAGCGGCGACGGGTCGACCTCCTGCGGCCGGGCCTGCCGGCTGCGGTGACCGTCGATGACGATGCGCCGGGCGACCGTCACCAGCCAGGGTCGGACAGAGCCGGTCGCCCGGTTGAGCTGGCCGGCGTTCTTCCAGGCACGGATGAGCGTCTCCTGCACGACGTCCTCGGCCCGCTGGCGGTCGCCCGCGACCAGACGCAGTACGTAGGCGAGCAACGGTCCCGCGTGCTCCCGGTAGAGGGCTCGCATCAACTCCTCGTCGGGGACGGAGTCATTGGTGCGCGGTGCCTCGCTCCGGTGCCGGGCCCGGTGAGGTCGGTCTTCGGCCACGGCCGCATCCTTGCGCACCTGAACCTCCCGGTCGAGACCTTGATGGCTGCTTCTCCCTCATCACTACGGACGCCCGGGTGCGGTCACTCAACGGGACCGGAAAAACTTTCAAGATCTTTTACGGGAGGGGGTGGGCGACCTGGGGCGGGTTCGCCCCGGTCCGGGACCGCGCCGAATCCATGGAGAAGCCACGCGGAAAGTGTGTGGACCCTGCATGAAAACTGTGTGCCGCCTGTGTTCACACCGGG
Source organism: Streptomyces lushanensis (assembly GCF_001700515.1). GTDB lineage: Bacteria > Actinomycetota > Actinomycetes > Streptomycetales > Streptomycetaceae > Streptomyces > Streptomyces lushanensis. The sequence continues at coordinate 2,356 of NZ_MAUD01000343.1, read as the reverse complement.
TGGACTTGGCCGGAAAACGCACACGAGGACCGGAAGTCGCCCAGGTGCCCGGCGAAGCGGCTCAGGCGCGGGAGAGAGCCGCCCTGCGGCGGTGTCTGGCCACCCGTTCGCGGTTGCCGCAGACCTCGCTGGAGCACCACCGGCGCCGCCTCCCCCGCGAGGTGTCCAGATAGACCCGCCGGCAGGTGTCACCCTCGCACTGCCGCAGCCTCGCCCGTGCCGTGGGATCGGTGAGCAGCTCCACCGCGTCCCTGGCCACGGCCGCCAGCAGCGCGTCGCACGCGGGCTCGGCGCTGAGCGCCCGTACGAGCGCGCCGTCCTCGTCCCGTACGGCCCTGATCCCGGGCGGCGCCACCGCGGCCAGCGCGTTGACCCGCTCCAGGGCGCCCGCGGCCTCCCGGCCGTCGATCTGGGCCCGTACCAACTGCCCGACACCCTCGCGCAGTTCGGCGAAGGACCGGACCCAGCAGGCGTCCACGGCCCGCAGGGGGGTCCCTTTGGGCACCAGCCCGGCGCCGACCAGCCATCTGCGGAGCGACACGGCGCCGTCGAGCTGCTCCCACCCTCTGGACGTCGGCTCCGCCGTGGCCACCAGATCCAGGCAGACACGCCCGGAGTCGAACCGCCACTCGTACGAGCTCATGCCCGCCGCCATGTGCCTGTCACCGCCTCGGGTTCACCGGTCGGGTGCGTTCCCTCTCAGAGTGCCTGCCCCCGAACGCGGCCGGAACCCCTGCCGCCGGCAGGGAACCCGGGGAGCCCGGTTCGGCGGGCCGTTGTGCGGGCCGTGCTGGAAGAGATGATGGTCCCGCCGCTCTCCGTCGACATGACGGGAGAGCGGCGCGGTCCCGAACAGCTCGAAACCGCGTGTACGCCCGCTCGCACCCGCCCGCTCACGCGTCCGCGTACTCCGGCTCCGCCGCCGGGTCCAGCGCCAGCCGGTAGCCGCGTTTGACCACGGTGTGGATCAGCCGGGGCTCGCCCAGCGCCGTCCGCAGCCGGGCCATCGCCGTCTCCACGGCGTGCTCGTCGCGGCCCGAGCCCGGCAGCGCGCGCAGCAGCTCCGCCCGCGAGACCACCCAGCCCGGCCTGCGGGCCAGGGCCTTCAGCAGCGCCATCCCCGCGGGCGCCACCGGCCGCGGCTCTCCGTCGACGAGCACGGCATGGCCCCGGATCTCCACCCGGCGGCCCGCGACCGGCAGCGCCGGGGAGCGCGCGGGCAGTTCCGCGCAGAGCAGCTGGACGAGCGGCCCGAGCCGGAAGCGCTCCGGATGGACGGTGTCGATCCCGTGCGCCTGGAGCGGCAGCGCGGTGACGGGCCCGACGCAGGCCGCCGGCACGTCGTGCCGCAGCGCGCCGAGCAGCGCGGCCAGCCGGCCGCGCTCGTCGGCGCGCGCCAGCAGCGAGGCGGCGGCCGGCGCGCTGGTGAAGGTGACGGCGTCCAGGACGCGGGCGGCGGTCGCGTCGATGAGCCGGTCGACCGGTGCGAGATCCTCCGGCGGCATCCAGCGGTGGACCGGTACGACGACGACCTCGGCGCCCGCGGCCCGCAGCGACTCCACGCATCCGGGCGGAGGTTCGCCGTGCAGCTGAAGCGCCACCCGCCGGCCCTCGACGCCCTCCCCGAGCAGCCGGCCGAGCACCTCGGCCATCGACTCTGCGCCGGGCGACCAGGTCTCCCTCAGCCCGGCGGCCCGGACGGCGCCCGCCGCCCCGGGCCCGCGGGCGAGCAGCTGGGCCGCGCGCAGACAGGCCGACAGCTCCTCACCGCGGCCCCAGCCGCCGGCCGCCTCGATCCAGTCGCGGAAGCCGACCGCCGTCGTCGCCACGACCACATCGGGGACGTCGTCGATCAGTTGCCCGGTGACGGCGAGGAGTTCGGTGTCGTCGGCGGGCGGCACGATCCGCAGCGTGGGCGCGTGGACGACGGAAGCGCCGTACCCCTGGAGGAGCGCGCCCAGTTCACCGGCGCGCCGGGCGGCCGTGACACCGATCGTGAATCCCGCGAGAGGGCCGTGCCGCCGACCGTCCATGCCGCTCCTCCCGCTCGCCGGAGCGACCGAGACTGTCAACGGCGCGTGACGGGCCCGGTTCGCGGGCATTTCCGCGCGGTAACGAACACCCGGGCTCCCACGGCTCACCTCCGCGCTCGGCCGGGCCCCCGCGTACGACCGAGCCCTGTGCGTGGCCGCAGGCCGTGAGCGGCCGGCCCCGGGCTCCCCGCTCCGCCGTACGGTCCCGGCCCGCGCCCGGCGAAGGTATACCGCCCGGCTACGGCGGGACCCCGTCACGGCCGGGTCCGGGGGTGTCCGGGCCCGCGTACGGGCGGGCTCGGGCGGGCCCGGGTTCGGGCGGG
>NZ_MAUD01000342.1 GCF_001700515.1 Streptomyces lushanensis | reverse complement strand
GACGCCGCGCCCGGCGCCGTGGCCGACCACCGCGAGCCCCATCCGCGCCGCGCCACACCCGTAAGCCACCCCCGCCACGCCGAGCCGCACCCGCCACACGCACGCAGCACACGAAGTGAGCCCGGCATGCTTTACGACTCCACATAAACGGACATAAGGCATGCCGCCTTGCTACGTTTCGATCCATGACCGCAACGACGGGGGACACTCCCCCGCCCGAGCCCGGCCTCCGCAAGCGCCGCGGCGTCGAACTCTCCCTCCTCGTCTGCGCCGTCCTCATCTCCGTCTTCGGCTATGCCGGCGTCGGTCTCGGCAAGTACGGCGCGCTGCCGCCCGGCGCGGCCGGATATGGCGCCGGGCTGGGCCTGCTCGCCCTCCTCGCCCATGTCGCGGTCCGTCTCCGCGCGCCGTACGCGGATCCCCTGCTGCTCCCCATCGCGGTGCTGCTCAACGGTCTGGGCCTGGTGCTGATCCACCGGCTCGACCTGGAGACCCCGAACGACATCGCGGCGCCGACCCAGTTGGTGTGGTCCACGTTCGGCGTCGCGCTGTTCATCGCCGTCGTCACGTTCGTGCGCGACCACCGCGCGCTCCAGCGCTACGCGTACCTCTCGGTCGCCACCGCGCTGGTGCTGCTCATCGTGCCGATCTTCTCCCCGGCCGTGAACGGCGCCAAGATCTGGATCAGGGTCGGCGGGCTCTCCTTCCAGCCCGGTGAGTTCGCCAAGATCCTGCTCGCGGTCTACTTCGCCGCGTATCTCGCCGCCAACCACCATGTCCTCGCCTACACCGGCCGCCGGATCCGCAAGCTCCACCTGCCCACCGGACGCGTTCTCGGACCGATCGTCGCCATCTGGGTGGTCAGTGTGATGGTCCTCGTCCTCGAACAGGATCTGGGCACCTCGCTGCTCTTCTTCGGACTCTTCGTGATCATGCTGTACGTGGCGACCGGGCGCACCGGCTGGATCGCCGTCGGGCTGCTGCTCGCCGCGGTCGGCGCCTTCGCCGTGGGTTCGCTGGAGCCGCATGTGCACAGCAGGGTCGAGGACTGGCTGCATCCGTTCGCGTCCATCGAGGAGGGACGCGGGCCGGGTCAGCTCGCGCAGTCGCTCTTCGCGTTCGCGGCGGGCGGGCTGTTCGGTACGGGCCTGGGCCGCGGCCAGTCCATTCTGATCGGCTTCGCCGCCAAGTCGGACTTCATCCTCGCCACCGCGGGCGAGGAGCTGGGCTTCGTCGGACTGGCCGCCGTCTTCATGCTGTACGCGCTGCTGGTCGCCCGCGGCTACCGGACCGGCCTCGTCCTGCTCGACCCGTTCGGACGACTGCTCGCCACCGGGCTCGCCTCGATCCTCGCCCTCCAGGTGTTCGTCATCGCGGGCGGGGTGATGGGCCTGATCCCGCTGACCGGTATGGCCATGCCCTTCCTCGCCCAGGGCGGCTCGTCGGTCGTCACCAACTGGGTGATCGTGGCGCTGCTCATCCGGCTCAGCGACTCGGCCCGCAGCCCGCGCCCCGAGCCCGCGGCCACGTCCGGGCCCGCACCCGTGCCCGAGTCCGGGCCCCTGTCGAAGTCACGGCCCAGGTCCACGTCCACGTCCACGTCCCGGTCCAGGTCCGAGTCCCTGCCCAGGTCCAAATCCGCGTCCGCGTCCGCGTCCTCGTCCGCGTCCCCGTTGCCGTCCGGTGAGACGTCCGAGTCCGAGGAGACGGGGGTCGGCACACCCGCGGTCCTGGACCCTCGGGTACGACCGGTGATCCGCGAGGACGACCGGTGATCCGCCATGTCCGGCGCACCGCCCTCTTCTGTCTGCTGCTCCTCGTCGCCCTGCTGCTCAACGCCGTCAGAATCCAGATCATCGACGCGCACTCCCTCGACGCCAATCCCGCCAACCGCCGCAACTCCGTGCTCCGTTACGCCCAGCCGCGCGGTGACATCCTCGTCGACGGCAAGGCGGTCACCCGCTCCAATGACACCCGCGAGTTACTGCGCTACGAGCAGGGCTACACCCAGGGACCGCTGTACGCGCCGGTCACCGGCTACGCCTCGCAGACGTACGGCACGACGCTGCTGGAGAGCGCCGAGGACGACGTGCTCTCCGGTACGGAGCCGATGCTCGCGCCCTTCCCCTTCTGGAACGATCTCACCCGCAGCCGGCAGCCAGGCGGCAGCGTCGTCACCACCGTCAAGGCGTCGATGCAGCGGGCCGCGTACGACGGACTCGCCGGGCGGCGCGGCGCGGTGGCGGCGATCGAGCCGACGACGGGCAGGATTCTGGCGCTGGTCAGCAGCCCGTCGTACGACCCCGGCCGGCTCTCCGGCACCGGCAGGAGTGTCACCGGCGCCTGGACGCGGCTGACCCGGGAGGACACCCAGCCGATGCTCAACCGGGCCATCCGGCAGACCTATCCGCCCGGTTCGGCCTTCAAGATCGTGACGGCGGCGGCCGCGCTGGAGTCCGGGACGGTCGAGGACGCCTACGCGCCGACCGGTATCGAGGAACCGTTCATCCTGCCGGGCACGAGGACCAGACTGCCCAACGAGGCGGTCGGCTGCGACCGGGCGTCGCTCGCGTACGCCCTGAGATGGTCCTGCAACACGGTGCTGGCCGGGCTCTCGGTGAAGGTCGGGCCGGCCCGGATGCTGCGCACCGCGGAGGGATTCGGCTTCAACGACGCCGGGCTCGGAATCCCTTCCCGGGTCGCCGCCTCCCGGTTCGACACCCGCATGAGCGACGACGAGCTGGCGCTGTCCTCCATCGGTCAGTTCGACACCCGGGCCACTCCGCTCCAGATGGCGATGGTCGCGGCGGCGGTCGCCAACGGCGGCGATCTCCGCCACCCGTATCTGGTGGACCGGATCACCACCGCGGACGGCGACATCGTGTCGCGTACGGGCGAGCGGATGTACCGGCGGCCGATGAGCCCGGCCACGGCGCAGCAGCTGCGGCAGATGATGATCGACTCGGTCAGGGACGGTACGGGGACGAAGGCGGCCATTCCCGGGGTGACGGTCGGCGGGAAGACGGGCACGGCCCAGCACGGGGTGGACAACTCCGGTCTGCCGTACGCCTGGTTCATCGCCTGGGCGCAGGCCGAGGACACGGTCCGTCCGGCGGTCGCGGTCGCGGTGGTCGTGGAGGACGCGGCTGCCGGGCGGGCGGACATCAGCGGCGGCGGTAACGCGGCCCCGATCGCGCGCGCGGTGATGGAGGAGGCGCTGCGAGACTGAGCGGGTGGACCGCGCGAGGGCGATGGGCAGGGGGTGCGCCTGTGACCGACAGGGGGCTTGTGACCGGTGATGAGCCCATGACGGAGTTGGTCGCGCGGTCGCTGGCGCGGATCGAACGGCTCGATCCCCGGCTGTGCGCGTTCATCGACGTGTGGGAGGACGAGGCGCTGGAGCGGGCGCGCACGGTGGACCGGCGGCTGCCGCTCGCCGGGCTGCCGTTCGCGGTGAAGGGACCGGCCGGGATCCGGTCGTACGCGGCGGAGCGCCTGATCGCGGCGGGCGCGGTGCCGGTGGGCTCGACGGCGGTGCCGGGGCCCGGAACGTACTGGCAGACCTGGGGGCGGGGCAGGCACGGGCGTACGGTCAATCCGTACCGCGCCGACCGTACGCCCGGCGGGTCCTCGGCCGGCTCCGCGGTGGCGGTCGCGGCCGGGATGGTGCCGCTGGCCACGGGCAGCGACGGGGCGGGGTCGGTACGGATCCCGGCCGCGTGGTGCGGCGTGTTCGGGCTGAAGACGACGAACGGACTGCTGCCCTCGCCGGACCGTACGGGACTGGCCTCGGCGGGCATACTGGCACGGTCGGCGGCCCGGGCGCGGCCGTATCTGCGCGCTGTGCTCGGCACGGACGACCCCGCTCGCGACCGTGTTCACGATCCGGCCGAGGACCCGGCCGCCCCGGCTCTGCCGGTGCCCGCGGTCTACTCCCCGGATCTGGGCTACGCGCGGCCGGACCCGGAGGTGGCCGCGGTGGTACGGGCGGCGGTCCGGCGGCTGGTGACGGCGGGGGTGGTACGGCTCGTACGACCGGAGGGGGCGGGAGGCCCGAAGGCGCCGCACGCGCCCCATGAGCCACACGCGCCCCACACGCCGCACGATCCGTCGGCGCCCGCCGGTCCGTTCGTACTCCTCGATCCGCGCGAGGCCTGGACGACCGTGCGCGGCGGCGATCCGTCCGGGGACGCCTGGGCTCGGGCGGTGGAGGTACGGGCCGAGAACGACCGCAGGCTCGACGCCCTGTTCGCCCGGACGCCCCTGCTGCTCACCCCGGTCACACCGAACCGGCCGCATGGCCACGAGGGACCGGGCGCGCTCTACTCCACGGCGCTGACCTGGGCGTTCAATCTGAGCGGGCATCCAGCGGCAAGCATTCCGGCCGGTTTCACGGCGGACGGCTGCCCGGTCGGACTGCATCTGGTCGCGGCGCGGGGGGCGGATGCCGCGCTGCTCGACATGGCCGCCGCGGCGGAGAGGCACGCGGCTTCCTGAGCGGCCGGACAGGACCTCACGTCGGCGGCTCCCACCGTGGCAGCGGCTCCCGGCGCTCCCGCCACTGCGCCGGGACCGAGCCCGTTCCCGTACGGGCCGCGACGATGCCTCCCGTGATGGCGCAGGTGGTGTCCACGTCACCGAAGCCCTCGGCCGTCGACCAGAGCGCGGCCGGCAGGTCGTCACGGTGGCGGGCGGCCGTCCAGACCGCGAACGGCACGGTGTCGTCCGCGCGGATCCGCCGCCCGTTGCCGAGCACGTCGGCGGCCTTCCACGGCTCGGTGGTGAAGGGCAGTTCCGCCGCCCGCGCGAGACCGTCCCGTACCGGGCCCTCGGGCGTGGCCTCGGCCACCGCCGCCACGGAGAGCGCGGACCGTACCGACAGCGCCGCCGCCACGGCGACCGCCACCGCGCCCGCGATCCCCTGCGGATGGGCGTGGGTCACCTCGGCGGAGCGGACGGCCTGCTCGGCGACGTGTGCGAGATCGGCAGCGAACCAGGCGCCGAGCGGCGCCACCCGCATCGCCGCGCCGTTGCCGAGGCTGCCGCCCTCGAACAGTCCGGGGGCCAGGGTGCGCCAGCTCTCCGGCTCGGCGAGCAGGGCGGGCAGCAGCGTGTGCATACCGTGCCCGTAGCCCCGGGCCGGGTCCGCGTCGTAGGTGAGGGCGAAGCAACTGGCCAGCCGGTCCTGGTCGATGACACCGTGCTCGTGCAGGACGCGCTGGATCGCGAGGGCCATCGCCGTGTCGTCCGTCCAGTTCCACTCCAGCTCCTGCGGTGTGAGCCTGGCCTTGATCTCGGCGTAGGCGCGCGGGCGTTCACGGAAGAGCGGGAACCAGCGCTCGCCGAAGGCATCGCCCAGCGCGAGCCCTTCGAGACTGCGCCGGGCCGCCGCCCGGTCGGCGGGAACACGGTCGGAGGCTGTGTGTGGGGTGGTCATAGGGGCCATCGTGCCTCTCGGGGGCGTGCGATGCGCCATGTTCGCAGGGCCGGAGCGGCGGGTACCCGGTCGACGCCCGACCGGCCCTCGGGTCCGGTTACGCTGCCGACATGACCGCGCCCGCAACACCCGCGTACAGACGGCTCACTGTCGAGGAGCGCCGCACACAGCTTCTCGACGCGGCGCTCACGCTCTTCGCGCACCGGGCTCCCGAGGATGTCTCCCTCGACGATGTCGCGGCGGCGGCCGGGGTGTCGCGACCGCTCGTCTACCGCTACTTCCGGGGCGGCAAGCAGGAGTTGTACGAGGCCGCGCTCCGCTCCGCCGCCGACGAACTGGAACTGTGCTTCACCGAGCCGCCGGTGGGACCGCCGACGGAGCGGCTCGGGCGCGTGCTCGACCGCTATCTCGCCTTCGTCGACCAGCACGACGCCGGATTCAGCGCGCTGCTCCAGGGCGGCAGCGTCTGCGAGACGTCCCGGACGACCGCGATCGTGGACGAGGTACGACGGGCCGCGGCCGAACAGATCCTGCTCCACATCGGTACGGGCGAGGCGGCTGCGGACCGTACGACCATCGACCGGCCGGACACCGACCCTGCGGACACCGACCGTACGGCCATCGGCCCGTCCGCTCCGCAGCCGCCGGGCGCGCGGCTGCGGATGATGGTGCGCACCTGGATCGCGGCCGTCGAATCGGCGTCGCTGATATGGCTGGACGAGGAGAAGCAGCCGCCCGCCGCCGAACTGCGCGACTGGCTGGTCGACCATCTCGTCGCGCTCCTGGTCGCCACGGCGGCCACGGACGAGGAGACCGCCGGGGCCGTCGACACACTGATGGCGCACGAGCGCCCGGACGGCCCGGTGGCCACGCTGGCCCGCCGCGTGATCCCCCGGGTCACCGGAGCCGCACGGCTCCTGTAGGACCGCCGCTCCTGGCGGCGAGGGCCGGCGAGCGGAACGCCTGGGCCGCGCTCCGCCCGGACTGAGCGAGACTGGGCCCGTGAGAAGCGAAGACACCCCCTTTGTCGGCGGCCCGATGGACGGGCGCGTACTGCCCGTGCTGACGGGACCGACCGGGCATCCGCCCAAGTGGTACGAGATCCCGGTGCCCGACGCGGACGGCGGGCCGCCCACCGTGCACACCTACCGGCGCGCTCCGGCGGGGTACGGCAAGCGCCTTGGGCTGCAGCGCGGATGGAAGTACGAGTACGTCTCCACGGGCCGCGAGCGCCGGACGCTGAAGTGGCCCTGGTCGAAGCCGGGTGGTCCCTCACAGGGGTGATGCTGTTGCGCCACCCCGCCCATTAATGAGCTATTCGTACGTCATCTCACCTCATCATCGCCTAGTGCTGGACTCTCGATCCCGCAACGGAGGTGATGACATGTCAGGAAGAGTCGTACGCGCGGCCTGTACCGCGGCGCTGGCCACCGCGACCGTCCTCGCCGGGGTGCCCTTCGCTTCGGGCGCCGTCGCGGAGCCGGGCGACGAGACGGCATCGGGCACCTCGGCGTCGGCGTCCCCTTCCCCGTCCCGGGACAAGGACAAGGGCAGGGACAGGGACAGCGGCAGGACCGGGACCGACGGGCCGGACCCCGAAAAGCCGGGGCCCGGCAACCGAACTGACGGGACATCAGCATTCGGCGACGATCCACTGGACGCCGAGGGCGGGGCCTTCGGCGCCGGAGCGCCCGCCGGCACCGCCGCGCTGGACGCCGGCCTCGACGCGTCCACGCCCCGAACCGTCTCCGGGATGCTGAGCCGCCTCCAGCTTCTCTACCGGCAGGCCGAGCAGGCCACGGAGGCCTTCAACGCCACCGAGGCCGAACTCACCCGGCAGCGCGCCGAGACGAAGCGGCTCACCGCCGCCCTCGCCCGGTCGCGTACGGCCCTGTCCCTGAGCCGCGGCGACGCGGGCCGGCTGGCGCGCCGGCAGTACCAGGGACAGTCCGAACTCTCCGGCTATCTGCGGCTGCTGCTCGCCCGCGATCCGCAGCAGGCTCTGGAGGAGAGCTATCTGGTGCGGCGCACCGCGCGCGACAGGGCCCATACGCTCGCACGGCTCGCCGGCACCGAGAAACGCGCCGCCGCCCTGGCCACCGCGTCCCGCGAGGCACTCGGTAGGCAGCAGACCCTCGCCACCAAGCAGCGCAAGCAGCGGGACATGGTCAAGTCCAGGCTCCTGGACGTCGAGAAGCTGCTCGCCTCGCTCAGCCGCAGACAGATCGCCGCGGTGGCCGCGCTGGAGAAGGCCGGTACGGACGAGGCCCAGCGCGAACTGCTCGCCTCGGGCGCGCTCGGAGACGCTTTCGGAGAGGGGGCGGCGACTCAGGCGGGCGCACCCGGAGCGCCCGGGGGCGAGGCGGGCAGAGCGCCCTCGGCCGAGGGCGGCGATGCGGTGCGCTACGCCGTCGAGCAGATCGGCAAACCGTACGAATGGGGCGCCGAGGGACCGGACACCTTCGACTGTTCGGGGCTGACCCAGCAGGCCTGGGCGCGCGCCGGCGTGAGCATCCCGCGTACCAGCCAGGAGCAGTGGGACCAGCTCCCCCGGATCTCACTGCGCGAGCTGCGCCCCGGCGATCTGGTGATCTACTTTCCCGAGGCCACCCATGTGGCGATCTACCTCGGCGGCGGGATGGTGATCCAGGCGCCCCGCCCCGGCGCGAGTGTCAAGGTCTCGCCGATCGCGGCGAATCCGCTGCTGGGCGCCGTACGACCCGATCCCGAGGCCCGTTCGCTGAACCCCGGGGCGTACGTACCGCCGGAGCTGCCCGAGGGCGCGATGGACGGCGCGGACACCGGCTACAACCAGGCCTGACGCACGAAGGGACCGGGAGGTACGAAAGACACCGGGAGGCACGGCGAGAGGGGCGGGCAGGACGAGCGGACAGGACGGGTGGCCCGGTCAGGCGCCCTTCGCGCCCGTCGTGCCGACCGCACCGACCGTGCCCGAGACCTCCGCCAGATACTCCTTCGTCTTCCCGGGCTCGTAGAAGAAGTTCTCGAAGTCGGCCGGATCGTTGAAGCCGTTCGCGAACCGGTCGGCCACCGGCGGGATCCGGCCCGCCGCGCCGATCAGATCGAGGACATGCTCCGGCGGTGCGCCCAGCATGGCGTTCGTCCACTTCGTGACATGCCGGGCGGTCTCCCAGTGCCGGTCGAACGCCGACCGCATCCACGCCTCGTCGAACGGCCGGTCGCCGTGCGCCACTATCGACTCCAGATACGAAGCGGCGCACTTGGCCGCCGAGTTGGAGCCCTGTCCGGTGATCGGGTCGTTGGCGACGACGACATCGGCGACACCGAGGACAAGACCGCCGCCGGGCAGCCGCCCGACCGGGTGGCGCACGGTCGGCGCGTACCGTCCGGCGAGTGTGGCGTTGGCGTCCGTCAGCTCGACCTTCGTGGCCCGCGCGTACTCCCAGGGCGTGAAGCGTTCCATCAGCTCCAGGGTGAGCGAGAGATGCTCGGCGGGGTCCTTGACGCCCCGGAAGACGTCGAGCGGACCGCCGGGCACGCCCTCCCAGAAGAGGATGTCCGCACGGCCCGAGGTGGTGAGGGTGGGCATCACGAACAGTTCGCCGACGCCAGGCACCAGATTGCAGCGCACGGCGTCGTGTTCGGGGTGCTCGGGACGCGGGCCCAGGCCGTGCACATACGCGACCGCGAGCGCGCGCTGCGGGGCGTCGAACGGGGAGCGGGAGGCGTCCCGGCCGAACATCGAGACCAGTTCGCCCTTGCCCGCGCAGACCAGCACCAGATCGTACGTACGGGAGAAGTAGTCCAGGTCGGAGACGGCCGCGCCGTGTATCACGAGCTGGCCGCCGCGCTGGGCGAAGGTCTCCATCCAGCCGGCCATCTTGACGCGCTGGTCGACGGACTGGGCGTATCCGTCGAGCCTGCCCACCCAGTCGACGGCCCGGGTGGAGTCGGGCGCGGTGACCGAGACGCCGACGCCTTCGATCCTCGGCGCCTGGGACTCCCAGAAACCTATCTGGAGATCGCGCTCGTGCTGGAGCGCGGTGTGGAACATGCACTGCGTGGACATGACCCGGCCGGACCGGATCTCGTCCGCCGTGCGGTTGGACATCAGGGTGATCTCGTACCCCCGCGACTGGAGGCCGAGGGCGAGCTGAAGCCCGGACTGACCGGCTCCGACGACGAGTATCTTCCGCATGGCGGGTTCTCCGATTGCGTACGTGATGCGAGTGCGAGCTGCGGGACGCGACGGGCGCTATTCGGGCGAGGCCGCGAGCGCGTGGCGTACCAGCGTGAGCATCGACTCGACGACCGTGATCCGTTTGCGCGCGTCCATGATCAGTACGGGGATCTCGTCCGGAATCGTCAGCGCGTCCCGGACGTCCTCGATGTCGAACGGCTCCGAGCCCTCGAAGTGGTTGACCGCGACGACATAGGGCAGCCCGCAGCTCTCGAAGTAGTCGAGCGCCGGGAAGGAGTCGGCGACGCGCCGCGTGTCGACCAGGACGACGGCGCCGATCGCGCCGCGCACCAGGTCGTCCCACATGAACCAGAAGCGCTCCTGGCCCGGTGTGCCGAAGACGTACAGCACCAGGTCGTTGTCGAGCGTGATCCGGCCGTAGTCCATCGCCACGGTCGTGGTGACCTTGTCGGGCGTGGCGCTGAGATCGTCGGTCTCCGCGCTGGCCTGGGTCATCAGGGCCTCGGTCTGGAGCGGGGGGATCTCCGAGACCGTGCCGACGAAGGTCGTCTTGCCGACGCCGAAGCCGCCGGCGACCACGATCTTGGTGGCGATGGGCGCACGGGTGCGGTCCAACTGCCAGGCTTTGAGCTCTTCTTCGGGCTCGGCCACGAACGGCGGGGTCATGACACCCGAGGCGGCGGCGCCCGGGGCGGTCACGCCCGGGACATTCGCACCGGCGGTGGTGACACCGGCGGTAGCGGTGGCGTCAGAGACGGCGGAGTCCACTCAGTACCCTTTCCAGCAGCGCGTGGTCGGGCTGGCCGGTCCCGTAACCGGTCCCGTACACACGGATCTTTCCCTGGTCGGCCAGGTCGCTGAGCAGCACCCGGACCACTCCGAGCGGCATCTTGAGCAGTGCCGACACCTCTGCCACTGTACGCATGCGCCGGCACAGCTCGACAATCGCCCGCATCTCCGGCATGACCTTGGAGGACGCTCCGCCGTCCGTCAACTCCTTGCGCTCGTCGGCCGCTTCGATCGCGGCGACGAAGGTCTCGACGAGCAGGACATGCCCGAAGCGGGTACGTCCGCCGGTGAGCGAGTACGGACGGACCCGGGCCGGCCTGCGGTCCCCGCCCCGTACGGGGAGCCGCCTGCCCGGTTCGGTGGGCGGCGTCATGTGGCGCTCTCCGTCGACTCCATCGACTTGCGCAACTCTTCGCGGAGCTCCGGTGTCAGCACATGTCCGGCGCGGCCGACGAAGAGTGCCATGTGATACGCGACCACACTCATATCGCAATCAGGTGTGGCGTGCACACCCAGCAGCGAGCCGTCACTGATCGCCATGACGAAAACGCTGCCCTCCTCCATGGCGACCATGGTCTGTTTGACCCCGCCGCCGTCCATCAGCTTCGCCGCTCCCACGGTCAGACTGCCGATGCCCGAGACGATGGTGGCCAGATCGGCGCTGGAGCCGCGAGGGCCCTCCTGGCGCACGGTGGTGGTCGCCTCGGTGTTCTGCCCCGGGTCGGAGGAGAGCAGCAGGAGTCCGTCGGACGAGACAACGGCGACCGAGTGGACTCCTGGCACCTCCTCGACGAGATTGCTCAACAGCCAGTGCAGGTTACGGGCTTCGCTGCTCAGTCCGAATGTGCCGGTCGCAGTCAACTGCGTGCCTCCTCGACTGTTTCCCCCGCCTCATCGGTATGTACTTCGGTCCGCGCGGTGGGCGCTGTCTGCTCCGTGAATTCGGCCTCGACATCGCGCCGGCCTTCCTTCGCGCCTTGGTGGAAGCCGCCGAGCCTGCGGCGCAGCGCTTCCGCGTCGACACCGCCGGAGCGCCCGGTGGGCGCGGCGGTGGGTGTGACGGTTCTCGGGGTGCGCTTGGGCAGCCCCTTGTCGGTGATGCGCTCCCGCGGGGAGGCATCGGAGTCGATGTCCGCGTCCGCGGCGATGTCCGCGGCCGGGTCCGGGGCGGTGTCCGGGGCCGCGGGCGCGCCGGGCCGGCGCGGGAGCCGCATCGTGAAGGTGTCCTGATCGGGGCCGGTGGTCCCGGGCTCGCCGTCGGCGACGCGCTCATGGCGCTCGGGACCGATGGCGTACGGACCGGGCAGCGGCGCGGCGGCGGGTACGGCGACGGCCCTGGCCGGTTCGGCCCCGGACTCCCGCTGAGGATCCGGCTCGAATCCACGCTCGGGTTCGGGCTCCGGGTCGGGCTCCGGGTCGAGATCGTGCTTGTGCTCGGACCCGGACCCGGCTTCCGGCGCGGACGCGGGCTCGTGCTCAAGCCCGGGCGCCATGGGCTCGTCCGGCTCGGCGGCGGCCCCCGCACCTCTGGCTTCGGTCTCCGACTGGGCGGCGGTACCGGCGTCGGTGGCTTCGGTCTCCGACTCGGCGGACTCCGCCTTGCGGATCGCCTCCTCAGCCGCCGCGACCAGCGGGTCCGGTGCCGAACGCCCGGGAAGCGCGTTGGAGTTGGCCTCCGCCGCCGAGCCCGGCAGATGCAGCGCGGGCGCCGCCCCGGCGGTCCGTGCCTGGTGCGGGGCGCCGGCCGGCGGAGAGGCGGGGAGCAGGGCCTGCGGGAGTACGACGACCGCGGCCACACCGCCCTGCTGGTGCTCGCGCAGCTCGATCCGTACGCCATGGCGCGCCGCGAGCAGCGCGGCGACCCGCAGACCGAGTCCCTCGCCCTCGATCTCGCTTCCGTACCGCTTTCTCGCCCGGCCCTCGACATCGTCGGGCTCACCGGTGTCCTTGGCGTCCTCGGGCTCGGCGAGCCGCGCGTTCAGCTCGGCGAGCCGGTCCGCGGACATCCCGATGCCCTGGTCCTGGACGGAGAGCATCACCTCGCCGCCCTCCAGCTGCCAGCCGGAGAGCTGGACCTCGGCGTCCGGCGGCGAGAAGGAGGTGGCGTTCTCCAGCAGTTCGGCCATCAGATGGCTGAGGTCGTCCGCGGCGAAGCCGGCCACCTGGGCGTGCGGCGGCAGCGAGTGGATCGTGACGCGCTCGTACCGCTCGATCTCGCTGACGGCGGCGCGCAGGACGTCCACGAGCGGTACGGGCCCGTTGGAGCCGTGGCCGTGGTCATGCCCGGCGAGCACCAGCAGATTCTCGCTGTGCCGGCGCATGACCGTGGCCATGTGGTCGAGCTTGTAGAGCGTGTCGAGCTGCTCCGGCTCCTGCTCGCGCTCCTCCAGCCCTTCGATCACGGCGAGCTGGCGCTCCACGAGACCGAGCGTGCGCAGCGAGAGATTGACGAAGGTGTGGTGGACGGTGTGCCGCAGCCGCTGGAGCTGGGCGCCGATCTCGGCCGTGCGCTCCTGGAGTTCGGCGCGCTGGGCGACGACCTTCTCGCGCGCGGCGATCAGGTCGGCGCGGTCGCCGTCGAGCGTCTCGGCGCGGGCAGAGAGTTCGAGCAGCCTGCCGTGCAGGCCGTTGAGGGACCGTACGACCTGGGCGAACTCGTCGTTGCGCCCGGTGAACCTGACCGGTTCCTCGGTCTCCGGCGCCGCCGCGAGCCGGGCCGCGCCGATCCGTACGACGGCGAGCGGCCTGGTCAGCGTGCGGGCGACGGCGGTGGACACACCGACGGCGATCAGCAGACAGCCGCCGAGGAGCGCGATCCGCAGTTCGAGACCGGTGACGGCGTCGTCGCGGAGCAGTTCGAAACGCTCCAGCCGGCTGGAGCCGAGCCCCGACTCGACGCCCCGCATCTGGTCGATCCTGGCGGAGAGCGCGGCCTCGACCTTCTTCTGGTCGGCCTCGCGGTCGGCGTCGGAGAGTTCGGGCCGGTCGGTGAGCCGGGTCAGATAGCCCTCGGCGGTCTTGACGTCCGGTCCGGTGACGGTGGCGGTCAGGGACTCGCGCGCCTCGCTGTCGGCGGTCTGGTCGAAGTCGGCGAGGGCGGCGAGCTCGCGGACGCGCGACTGCTGGGCGGTGGCGCTGAGCTCGTCACGCAGCTGGTCGTTCTTCTTGCTGTCCGAGTCGGCCGAGGGCTCCACGAGGAGTCCGGTGATCGGGTCGTACTGCGGCGCGGTGTCGGTGGGCGCGGGCACGGCGAGCGCGGCGAGCAGCAGGCCGCGGGAGGCGGACGCCTGCTCCACGGCGCGGCCGAGCGCGCCGGGCGCACGGGTGCCGTCGGCGGCCTCGGCCGGTGTCTTCTCGGCCAGTTCGTCGGCGAGTGCCTGGAGCTTGGCGATGACGTCGGAGTACGCGCGGTACGCCTCCAGGGCCGAGCCCTTGCCGGTGAGGGCGGTACGGCGGATGGAGGGGACGGTCGAGAGGTCGTGCAGCAGACCGGGAGAGGCCGAGGCGGCCGTGCGTATCTCGTCGATCTGCCGGTCGACCCGGGCGCTGCGGGCGTCGGAGATGGTGTGCTTGCCCTGGTCACCGCCGCCGGAGCCGGTGCCCCCTTCGGTGGCCGTGCTGCCGTCGGCGCCGGAGCCCGCCGTGTCGCCGGAGCCGGTGCCGGAGGAGTCGGAGGAGCCCGCGTCGGAGGAGTCCGTCCCGCCCGGCTGCGTCTCCCGGCCCGCGGCGATGAAGACGACGACCTCGTCGCGTTCGTCCGCGAGGGAGTGGGTCAGGACCACGGCCTGCTGGTTCAGCTGGGCGAGAGTGACCAGACGCTGGGCGTCGTTCAGCTCGGCGGAGGCGGTCAGCACGGCGGGCGCGCCGGCCGCGACGACGGTGATGCCGAGGACGGCGACACCGGCGACCAGCCTGCTGCGTACGCGCACGCGGCGCCCTTCGCCGCCCGTACCGCTCTCGGCGAGTCCGTTCGCGGACACGGACACGGTAGCGGGCGCGGGGGTGCCGCTCGCGCTGTCGGCCCGGCCCTTGCGGCCCCGGCCCTTACCGGACTTGTCCTTGCCGGGCTTGTTCCTGCCGGACTTGCCGGTGCCGGACGTGCCCTTGACGGACTGCCCGTCCGTGCCGGGCCGGTCGCTCCCGCCCGTCGGGGAACCGGCCGGGGAACCCGCCGTGGAACCGAACGTTCCGGCGCTGCCCACTGTTGTCGTACCGCCCGTCCCGGCCATGCCTACCGTGGCCTTGCCGGTCTCAGCCTTGGTCGCCCCGCCGCGCGTGACACCGTTACCCCGAGGCCGCTTCTTCTGCACCGGTGCTCGCATTCTTGACTCGTCCGCCCATGAAGCAGAGGTGACGACCGGTCACATCGAGAGAGCCCCCACCCCTGGTACGGCTTCCGACCATTCCAGCGCATGTGCGAGGGGGGCACGTATCGGCCGCTCCGCCACCTGAACGAGTGAACATCACGAATGAGTTGGCAAACAACTCTTCCCAGCCGAGGTCCTGCCGGAACCTGGCGTGCCGGGTGGACCTTCTGGACATGCTTTGGCAGGATGCGCGCCCGCAGCTTCCCCGATGCGCTCTTCCCCATCCCGCCCCGGCCTCGTTCGGTGTTCATTCTGACCGAATGACAGTGGTTGACCAGGTCGTACGAGTCCATCGACAGTGCGTGCAGAGACCGTGAAGGACTCATGCGGTCCCCCGGGGGAATCGTGCAGACTGGACATCATGCGCATCGAACTGGCCAGCGTGCCGAGGGCCGCCGCGAGGCCCAATGAGGACTGGACATCCGTCGCTCTGCCCGCCGCCGGCCGGGGAGGAACGCTGGTCGTCCTGGACGGGGTGACACCGCCGGCCGGGGACGACGGTTGT
>NZ_MAUD01000341.1 GCF_001700515.1 Streptomyces lushanensis | reverse complement strand
CCGTACCCTCCCGCGCGCTGCGGCTGATGCGTCCGGCGGACGCGGCGTGGACGCCACCGGTGCTCAGTTGCAGCGCGCGGGAGGGTACGGGGCTGGACACGGTGTGGGAGCGGCTGGAACAGCACCACGCGGTCCTCGGCGCGGACGGCCGACTGGCCAGGAAGCGGAGCGACCAGCAGGTCGACTGGACCTGGTCCATGGTCCGCGACCACCTGCTGGACCGGCTGCGCGAGCACCCCGGGGTACGGGAGCTGGTGCCGGGGCTGGAACGGGACGTACGGGAGGGGACACTGACGGCGACACTGGCGGCGGAACGGATCATCGAGGCGCTGGGCTCGTAGGGCGCGGCGCGCGCCTTCGGGGCCGGAGGGCCGGTCACGGAGGGACAGCCGCCACAACTCAAGGACGGCATACGGCCGGACGCGACCGTGCGGCCGGTGACTCTCCCGGTGCCCTACTTTTCGACCACCTGTGCGTACTGACCCAGGAAGCGCGGGCCGCCCTTCTCCACGCGGTACAGGAACAGCCCCGGTTCCGGTACGAACTCCTCGGACGGCGGCCGGAATTCCACCGTCTTGGCGAGCCCCCGGTAGGTGACCGACCGCAGCCGCCGGACCAGCGCACCCCGCTCGGCCGTCCCGCCCCCGTGCGTGCCGAGGCCCTCGGCGAGGAAGAACACGGCGTGTACGCCTCCAGGGCGTACCGCCCGACCGCGCGCCCGCCGAAGCGTTCGAGGTACGACGCCACGAAGCCTGCCGCGCGCGGCAGTCCCGCCGGGTCGGCGTACGTCGCGCTGATCACCCATCCTTCGGCGGCGCCCCCCGCCTCGCAGAGAAACGCCGGTTCGAGCACCGGCTGGGTGGCCAGACAGATTCCCTCGAAGCCCGCCCGGCGCAGGGCCCGCGCGCAGAGAACCGCACGGCGGGGCGACGTGCCCCCGTACACCACGGCCTCCGCCCGCCGTGCGAGCACCGCCGCGGCGACCGGTTCGAAATCCTCCGAGTCCGCCTCCACGGCATGCGTGCCGACCGTGCCCCGCGACGGCGGATCGGCGGCGACGTTCTTCGCCGTCATCCAGCTCCCCGCCGGGGTCGCCCGGTCGTCGACGACCGCCGTTCTGCGTACCGAGCCGACATCGGTGAGATAGCGCACCAGGGGCGCCCAGAGGATGTTGTCCCCGGGCCGGAGCTGGAAGAGGACCCGGTTGCTCGCGGTGGTGAAGACGCCCGTCCCCGGCGACAGGGCCACCAGGGGCAACAGGGCCTTCTCGTACACCGCCGCGGACGCCTCGGACTCGGTGTCACCGGTCGGGCCGATGACCGCGTACACCGCCGGGTCCGAGGCGAAGGCGGCGGCCACCTCGCGCGCTCTCCCGGCGTCCCCGCGGTCGTCCCGCACCTTCAGGTCGAGATCGAATCCGCGGTCCGTACGCGCGTTGAACTCGTCCACGGCGATCCGGGCGCCGCGCCTCTGCGCCGTACCGTCCCGACCGTGCCGCCCGGACAGATCCCCGTGCAGACCGATGACATGGCGTGGCCGCGTCCCGGGGGGCGGGGCGGAGCCCGGGGTGCCGCCGTCCCGGACGGTGTTCCAGACGGCGAGTCCGCCACCGATGGCGACCACTCCCGCCGCCGGCCCCAGCGTCAGCAGCCGACGGCGCGAGACGGACGGACGGACGGTCCGGTGCGATGCGCCGCGTCGGCGCGTGCGACGGCTCCGGCTCGGGATCCGGCAGCGTCAGCACCCGCGCGGAGTGTTCGGCGATCAGCCGCGGCAGTTCGGCCGGCAGCCAGGGCCCGTCCCGTGAACCGCCGCGATTCAGCGCCCCGCGCAGTTCGGCCGCCGTCGGTCTGCCCGCCGGGTCCTTCGCGAGGCACGCGGTGAGCGGCTCCAGCAGCGAGGAGGGGATCCGGGTGAGATCCGGTGGTTCGTGAACCGTGCGGAACAGCACGGCGGGCGCCGAGCCCGTACCGAACGGAAGGCCGCCCGTCGCCGCGTACACCAGGACACAGCCCAGCGAGAACACATCGCTCGGCGGCCCGACGTCCGCCCGGCCCCGCGCCTGCTCCGGCGAGAGGAAACCGGGGGAGCCGATCACCACCCCGCTCGCCGTCAGCGCGGTCGAGCCGACCGAGCGCGCGATCCCGAAGTCGATCAGACGGGGGCCGTCCAGCGCGAGCAGGACATTGCCGGGTTTCACATCCCGGTGCGCCGGCCTCGCGTCGTGCACCTCGGTCAGTGCCTCGGCCAGCCGCGCGCCCAGGGTCCGTACGCTGTCCACCGGCAGGGGGCCATGGAGCCGGACGGCGTCGGTCAGCGAGGGGCCCGGTACGAACGCGGTCGCCAGCCAGGGCTCGGGCGCCTCGGGAGCCGCCTCCCTGACGGGCACCAGCCAAGGCCCGGTGAGCCGGGCCGCGGCCTCCGCCTCGCGCCGGAAGCGTACGCGGAAGCCGGCGTCGTCCGTGTACTCCGCGCGGATCACCTTCAGCGCGACGAGCGTCCCGCCGGTGGAACGGGCCAGATACACCACGCCCATACCGCCCGCTCCGAGCCGCCCGAGCAGCAGGAAACCGCCGACGGACCGCGGATCGTCCGCGCGGAGCGGCTGCACGGCACCCATGAGGTGGCGGGTCCTACGCGGCGGGCGCCGGCGCGGGGCCGACGAAGCGGAAGGCGCCGTTCTCGACCGTATGGAAGAAGACGCCCTGCCCGGCGAAGGATCCGTCCTCCGGCTTGAACGAGAAGCGCTTGGTCACTCCTCGGTACGTGCTCCCGCGCAGCGGTCCCGTCAGTTCCCGGCGGCCGGGCCGGCCGCCCTTCCTCGCCCTCGCGGCCTTCACCAGCTCCCCGATGACGAGGTTCGTGGCGTCGTAGGCCTCGGCGGCGTAATAGCCGGGGGGTGCTCCGTACCGCTCACGGAACGCCGCGGTCCGGCGCGCGCCGGATACACCACGCCCATGCCGCCCGCGCCCAGACGGCCGAGCAGCCGGTGGCCGCCGATGGACGAGGGATCGGAGGGAAGCAGCGGGCCGGTCATCGCGGTGCCTGCAATTCGTCACTCGTGCGCAGGATCATCGCGCTGATTCCCTGGGTCAGGCTGCCGTCGACCTCGTCCTTCGTTCTTCCCTTCGACCCCTTGCCCACGACGGCCACGGTGATCTGCCCGAGACGCGCCTGGGACCAGAAGTAGTAGTGGGGGCCGCCGAGTTCGTCGCTGTGGTACTCGCCGGACTCGGCGAGCCGGTCCTCGGCGTCGAAGTTCCCCAGATCGCCGTAGGTGTTGCCCGTGGAGATCAGCCCGCTGATCCGCCGTCCCTCACGGAGCTGCTGAGCGGGACGGCGCAGCCCCTCCTCCGGCATCCCGGCCATCTCCCAGTCGGCCGCCTCCTCGTCACGATGGACGGTGACGACGGCGGAGACCCGGACGGGTCCCTTGCCGCCCCGGGCGGGAGTTCGCTGGAGCGGGTCACACTGGCAAGCACGTCGGAGGGGAGCGGCCGAAGCCGCCAGACACAGTTTCCGTCCAGTACCGGCCAGGAAGCGGAGCCGCTCTCGAAGGGGGTACGAGGCACATACCCGGGTCCCCACAGCTCGGGCGACCCCGCTATGGCGCAGGCCAGCCGTAACGCCTCGGCACGGGTCCCGGGCGTCCGGGCGGGATCCGGGGTGAAGCCGAGGCCGGTGGCGGAGGGAGTGGGACCGGGACCGTCACCGGAAACCGGGCCGGGGTCCGTCGTGCCGGCGGCCGGACTCCGCGCTTCCGAGGTCTCCCCGCCGCCCGAGCAGCCCAGCAGAAGCAGCCCTCCCGCGAGCGCCCCGCACCAACGGAGTCCCACCGAGGCGACGGCCATCGCCACCTTCCCCCGCAGCCTCTGTGCCCCAGGGTCACAGTCTGACGAGCAATCACCCTCCACTACAAGGCACCAGCTCCTCAACCTCCTTACGCGGAAGGGTTGTTGTTCCCCTCACGCTCCCCGGGTCCTGTCCGGGCGCCCCGTGTGGCGCCCGCCGAAGCGACCACCACGCACAGCACCGCGACCCACTGCGACCAGCGCAGCGACTCCTGGAGCACGACGAGGCCGATGAGGGCCGCCATCGCCGGTTCGAGGCTCATCAGGATGCCGAACACCCGCGGTGGGATCCTGCGCAGTGCCTCCAGATCCAGCGAGTACGGGACCACCGACGACAGCAGCGCCACGCCGAGGCCCGCGAGCAGGACCCACGGCTGGATCAGCGCCGTTCCGCTGTCGGCCACGCCGAACGGCACGGCCACCACGGCCGCGACGGCCATCCCCAGAGCCAGACCGTTGCCCTCCGTGGTGCGGCGGCCCAGCGCCGCACCGACCAGGATGTACAGGCCCCAGCACGTACCCGCGGCGAGGGCGAACAGAAAACCGACCAGGTCGAGCTCGCCGCGTCCCTCCATCAGCAGGACCACACCGCCTGCCGCGAGCACGGCCCAGAAGGCGTCCAGCCATCGCCTCGATCCGACCAGGGCCACCGTCAGCGGTCCGAGGAACTCGACGGTGACCGCGATCCCCAGCGGGAGCCGGGCCAGCGCCAGATAGAAACACAGGTTCATCAGGCCGAGGGTGACGCCGTAGCCGAGCACCACCGTCCAGGTGCGACGATTCATGCGCGGTGACGGCCGCCACCACAGCATCAGCACCGCCGCCGCGAAGAACAGCCGTAACGCGACCGTCCCGAAGCTGCCCACCGTGCTGAACAGTTGCTTGGCCAGTGCCGAGCCCACCTGAACGCTGACGATGCCGAGCAGCACCAGTGCCGTGGGCGGGATCGCGTCGAAGGCCCGTCCGGTCAGCGCGGTCAGGGAGAAGCCGGGGGACGGGCCGTGTTCGGTGCTGTCGACGTTCCTGGTGGCCACGCGTGGATTATCGACGATCGGCCGCCGCGCGTCACGGGATTGACAGGTGTTCCGGCGACCGGACCCTCAGTCACCGGACTCTCCGCGACCGGACTCGCGGCGACCGGGCCCTCAGTGACCGGGACCGGAGGTCAGGACCATGCGGAAGCGGGCCTTGCCCGCGAGCATCTTGTCCAGTGCCGGACCGGCCTCGGTGAGCGGCACTTCCTCGGTCATGGCACGGACGCCGGTGAGGGCGGCGAAGCGGAGGGTCTCCTCCACCTCGCGTGAGGTGCCGGAGGCATGTCCGTACACCTTGTGCGTACCGGCGACCAAGTCGTTCGTGCTGATCCGGAACGGTTCCGGCTGGAGCGCGACAGCGATCAGTTCGCCGCGGTGGCCGAGCCCGCCCAGGGTGTCGGTCGCCGCCTCGCTGTTGGTCGCGGTGGTGAGCACCACCTTGGCACCGCCGAGGGCCCGCAGCTCCGCCGCGACGTCCTGGGTCCGGTTGTCGATGTAGTGGCGCGCCCCCAGCTCGCGCGCGAGCGGTTCCTTGTCCTTGCCGCGTGCGACGGCGACCGTCTCGAATCCCATCTTGTCCGCGAACTGCACACCGAGATGGCCGAGTCCGCCGATACCGAGGACGGCGACCAGATCGCCGGGACGGGCGGCGCTGCGGCTGAGCGCGTTGCAGACGGTGACCCCGGCGCAGCCCATCGGCGCGCTGTCGACGAAGCCGAGACCGTCCGGGATACGGGCCAGGGCCGAGGCGGGCACCACGACCGTGTCGGCGTAGCCGCCGGGGTAGGCCAGGCCCGGGGTCTGGAGGGTGGCGCAGTTGATGGCGTCCCCGTCACGACACGCCACGCAGTGGCCGCAGTTGCCGCCGAACCAGCCGACGGCGACACGCCGGCCCCTCTCGAACTCCTCGACACCGTCCCCGACGGCGTCGACCCGTCCGGCGATCTCATGGCCCGGGACCATCGGGAACGGCGCTCCGGGGAACGCTCCCTCGATCATCATGGCGTCGGTGTGACAGACGCCGCAGGCCTCGACGGCCACCCGCACCTGCCCGGGACCGGGCTCGCGGAGCTCCTTCTCGACGAGATGCGGGGCCGCGCCCGGCCGGTCGACCTGCATGGCGCGGTAGGTACGAGTCTTGGTGCTGGTCATCGCTGGCCCCCAGTGCTTGTGGGCATGCCGACGGACATGCCGGTGGGCGTGTCGTGGGTCTGCTCATGGGCGCGGACCGGTCATTCCAGTCTCCGTCGCGGTGGCTCCCGCCGCATTCCAGACCGTGCCCCACCGGTGTCCGGCCAGTTCACGCCGTGAAAGGCTGGGAGCCGCTTCCGGGGGCCACGGCACAAGGGATTCGAGGGCCCCGGACCCGCGCATGTGCCAGAAGGGACACCGTATGGATCACCAGAAGCTCCGGCGGCGGTTCGAGACGCTGACCACCGCCCATGTCGCGGACGCCTGCATCCGCGCACGCGTTCCCGTGCGCTGCGCGCCGCCGTCCGTACAGGCCGTCGTACCGGGCGGCCGGGTGGTGGGCCGGGTGGCCCCCGCCCGTCACGCCGGCAGTGTGGACATCTTTCTGGAGGCGTTCGAACAGGCCGAGCCCGGCGATGTCCTGGTGGTCGACAACGGCGGAAGGACCGACGAGGCCTGCGTCGGCGATCTCGTCGTGCTGGAGGCCCGCGACGCCGGACTGGCGGGTGTGGTGATCTGGGGGCTGCACCGCGACACCGCCGACATCCGTGAGATCGCACTGCCGGTCTTCAGTACGGGATCGACGCCGACCGGCCCTCAGCGTCTCGACGCCCGTCCCGAGGACGCGGTGGAGTCCGCCACCGTGGGGGAGTGGACGGTGGGGCGGGAGGATCTGGTCCTGGGCGATGACGACGGCGTGCTCTTCGTACCGGCCGACCGTGCCGAGGACCTTCTCACGCTCGCCGAGAACATCCGCGACACCGAGCGGCGCCAGGCCGAGCGCATCCGTTCCGGTGTGTCCCTGCGCAGCCAGGTACGGTTCGACACCTATCTCGCCGCCCGTCGGCAGACGCCCTCCCTGACCTTCCGCGACCATCTGAGGGCCGTGGGCGGAGCCATCGAGGAGTGACCGGCCGGCGGGCCGACCCGGGTGGCCGCACCGGGGTGGGCCCGTCCGCCGCACCGGCCCACCGGCCCCGCGCCCCGGCCGATCGCCTCAGCCGATACTGAACGCGCCCTCCGGGGGCCGTGGCGAGGGCACCGCCCCGCTGTCCCGCACCACCGCCGCGCTCCCGATGAACCGCCGTAGCGACGCGCCGTGTTCGACCCGTGCGGGAAAGGCGTCCGACGCGCTGCGGCGGGCCAGCGCGGCCGTGTCCACCGGGCCCCGCGAGGCGACCAGTACGGCATTGCCGAAGCGCCGGCCCCGGAGCACACCCGGCTCCGCGATCAGGGCCGACTCCTCGAAGACCGCCGCGAAGGTCGCCAGTTGGGAGCGGAGGAAGTCGAAGGGCGCGCCGTCGGCCAGGTTGGCGGCATAGATCCCGTCGGGCCTGAGCACCCGTGCTGCCTCCCGCGCGTACTCGACGGAGGTGATGTGCGCGGGCACCCGGGAGCCGCCGAACACATCCGCGATCAGCACATCCACCGACCGCGCGGGTGCCGCTTCGAGCCAGCGGCGCGCATCCGCGTTCCGTACGGTGATCCCGCTGCCGTCCGGTATCGGCAGCCACTCGGCGACGAGGGCCAGCAGCCCCGCGTCGGCCTCCACCACACACTGCGCCGAGCCCGGCCGGGTCGCGGCCACATAGCGGGGCAGAGTGCAGCCACCGCCGCCGAGATGGAGCACGGTGAGCGGCTCGCCGTCCCGGGCGGCGCAGTCGACCACATGGGCAAGGCGCCGTACGTACTCGAACTCCAGATGCGCCGGATCGTCCAGATCGACATACGACTGCGGTGCCCCGTCGACCGTCAGCAGCCAGGCCCGCTCCCGGTCCACGTCGGGCAGCAGCTTCGCGGTGCCGCGGTCCACGGCGCGGATGACGGGGATCGGCTCGTTCACCGTCCCATTGTGCGCCGTCCGCGCACACGGTCCCGCGCCCGCCCTCCCCGCGCGGGAAGGACGGACGCGGGACCCCGGTGCCGGCGAGGGCCCCGGTGTCAGGCTCGGAGCAGCGAGGTGACCGTACCGGCGCCGACCGTACGACCGCCCTCGCGGATCGCGAAGCCGAGCCCCGGCTCCAGCGGCAGGTCCGGGCCCAGCTCCACGGTCAGCGTGACGGTGTCACCGGGACGCGCGACCGCCGTCGAGCCCAGGTCGATGTCACCGACCACATCCGCCGTACGGATGTAGAACTGTGGCCGGTACCCACTGCCGACCGGAGTCGTGCGGCCACCCTCACGTGCGGAGAGCACATACACCTGTGCGGTGAAGCGCCGGCTCGGTACGAGACTGCCCGGCGCCGCCACCACATGGCCGCGGCGCACCGCGTCACGTGGCATTCCGCGCAGCAGCAGCGCGACATTGTCCCCGGCCTCGGCGGAGTCCATCGGCCTGCCGAAGGTCTCCAGACCGGTGACCACCGTCTCCGCGTCGGCTCCCAGCACCTCCACCCGGTCGCCCACACGCACCGTGCCGCGCTCCACGGCGCCGGTGACGACCGTGCCACGCCCGGTGATGGTGAGCACGTTCTCCACCGGGAGCAGGAACGGTGCGTCCGTGTACCGGACGGGCATCGGCACATAGGTGTCGACGGCGTCGAGCAGCGCCTCCACGGCCCCGGTCCAGCGCGGGTCGCCCTCCAGGGCGCGCAGCCCCGACACCCGCACGACGGGTGCCGCGTCGCCGCCGTAGCCGTGCTCGGTGAGCAGTTCGCGCACCTCCAGCTCGACCAGGTCGGTCAGCTCGTCGTCGCCCGCGTCGGCCTTGTTGAGGGCGACGACGATGTGATTGACACCGACCTGGCGGGCCAGCAGCACATGCTCGGCGGTCTGCGGCATGATCCCGTCGAGCGCCGAGACGACGAGGATCGCGCCGTCGAGCTGGGCGGCGCCGGTCACCATGTTCTTGATGTAGTCGGCATGGCCCGGCATGTCCACATGGGCGTAGTGGCGGGTGTCCGTCTCGTACTCGACGTGCGAGATGTTGATGGTGATCCCGCGGGCGGCCTCCTCCGGGGCCCGGTCGATGCGGTCGAACGGTACGAAGGTGCCGGTCCCGCGGTCGCTGAGGACCTTGGTGATCGCGGCGGTCAGTGTGGTCTTGCCGTGGTCGACGTGGCCCATGGTGCCGATGTTCAGGTGCGGCTTGGTGCGCACGTATGCCGTCTTGGGCATGGTTCCTTCCAGGGACTCGAAGCGTGAGAGGGACCCCGGGGCCTTGCCGACCCTCCCCCTGCGGGGTCCGCCGGACGATCCGGGAAGGGTCAGCTTCGGGCGCCGTCGACGGGCGCCGCGGGGGCCGCGGGGGCAGCCGCCGCTGCGGCCTCATGGGCCGGTGCCGCCGAGCACGCCGCGAGGACGAGGAACGCGGCAGCCTTCGGCGCGTCCGCGACTGCGGACGGCGCTGCGAGGAAGGCGTACCGGAACATGCCACCGATCCTCGCTCATGGCGGCCGCCGCGGCGAACGGTTTTCCGGCGGCGGGCGGTTGACCGTGACCGCGCGGCCGGCCGTCTGAGGCACGGTGTCGGCCGGCGCGCTCCTCGGCGTGGCCGGCTTGCGGGTGATCTGTCCGACTGCGGATGTCATACGGGAACCCCAGGGTCTTCCGTTTGGATCTGGCTGGATCGGGGAGCGGTGCCGGGGCACGCGAGCCGGGCAAGATCCACACGAGAGGCCCTGGAGGGCGGCTCGGACATATGCG
This sequence comes from Streptomyces lushanensis, assembly GCF_001700515.1. Classification (GTDB taxonomy): domain Bacteria; phylum Actinomycetota; class Actinomycetes; order Streptomycetales; family Streptomycetaceae; genus Streptomyces; species Streptomyces lushanensis. The sequence continues at coordinate 9,903 of NZ_MAUD01000341.1, read as the reverse complement.
CCGACCTGCGCGTTCTCCGGACATCCTCCGGAGTGGCCCGCTCCGTTGTGCCACTCGGGGGGCGACCGCCATCTCGCGCCCGGCGACCGGCCATCTTCGTCGGCTACGCTCGCCGGGTGCTCGCCCCCGTTCCCCGGTCCTCGCCAAGCTTCGCGCTCCGTTGCTACCGGGCGCTCCTCTCGCCCTGGGCGCGGTTCTCCCTACTCGTGGCCCTGCTGGGCGCGTCCGCCGTCGTGGTGCTGCTCTACGAGCCGCAGAAGCTGCTCGCCGACGGCTGGCCGCCGCATGTCGGCGGCGGTATCGCCGTGGTGCTGTTCACCTTGGCGTACGGGCTGCTCGCGACGGCGTTCGTACCGCGCCCGCTGCTCAACATCGCCGCCGGCGCGCTCCTCGGCTCCTATCTCGGGCTGGCCGCCGCGCTCGCCGGGACGGTGCTGAGCGCCGCGCTCTCCTTCGGGCTCGGCCGCTTCCTCGGGCAGGAGGCGCTCCGGCCGCTGCTGCGGGGGCGCTGGCTGAAGGCGGTCGACCGTCAGCTCAGCTCCCACGCCTTCCGGTCGATGCTGGTGATCCGGCTCTTCCCGGGAGTGCCGTTCGCCCCGAGCAACTACTGCGCGGCCGTCTCCCGGATGCGGTGGGCGCCGTTCCTGCTGGCGACGTTGATCGGCTCGATCCCCAACAACGCGGCGTATGTGGTCGCGGGCAGCCGGGCCGGGTCGCCGACCTCACCGGTGTTCCTGGTCGCCATGGGCTTCATCGTGGTCTCCGGTCTGGTCGCGGCGGTGGTCGCCTGGCGCAAGCGCCACCACCTCCGCCGCTGACCGGCCCCCTGAAGCCCCGGCCGTCAGCTCACGGCCGCCTGCCCGAGGTCGCCGCCCGGCGGCGCCGCGAAGAACCGCGCCACATCGGCCTCGGTGACCTCCGCGAGCTCCCTCGGCGACCACCGCGGTCTGCGGTCCTTGTCGATGACCTGCGCGCGGATGCCCTCCAGCAGATCGTGGGTGGCCAGCGCGGCGCACGAGGCGCGGTACTCCTGGTCGAGCACCTGCTCCAGCGTCGGCAGCCGACGGGCCCGGCGCATCGCTTCGAGTGTCGCCTTCAGCGCGGTGGGCGACCGGGTCAGGATCGTTTCCGCGGCCTCCTTCGCCGCGGGCCGGCCGCTGCCGAGCAGCCGCTCGACGATCTCCTCGACCGTACCGGCCGCGTAACAGGCGTCGATCCACTCGCGGTCCGCGGCGAGTTGGCCCCCGGGCACGGCGCTTTCGTGCCCGGTCCCGTACGCGCGTACCGTCTCCACGACGTCCGCCGCCTCGCGTATCCCGGGTCCGGCCAGCGCCGTGCGCAGGGCGGCCAGTCGCTCCGAGGGTACGAAGTGGTCGGCGAGCCCGCACAGCAGCGCGTCCGCCGCGCCAACCGCCCTGCCGGTCAGGGCGAGATGTGTGCCCAGCTCACCGGGCGCGCGGGAGAGCAGATAGGTGCCGCCGACGTCGGGGACCAGACCGATCCCGGTCTCGGGCATGGCGACCGCCGACCGTTCGGTGACGATCCGCGGACCGCCGTGTGCCGAGACACCGACTCCGCCGCCCATGACGATGCCGTCCATCAGCGCGACATAGGGCTTGGTGTAGCGGGCGATACGGGCGTTGAGCCGGTACTCGTCGCGCCAGAAGGCGGCTGAGGCGGAGCCCGCGGCGCGTGCGTCCTCATGGATGGCGCGGATGTCGCCGCCGGCGCACAGCCCGCGCTCGCCGGCGCCCGAGACGAGCACCGCCGTGACGCTCTCGTCGGTCTCCCACTCCGCGAGGGCCCCGGAGATCCGCAGGACCATCGGGTGGGTGAGGGCGTTGAGCGCGCGAGGCCGGTTGAGCGTGATCTGGGCGATGCGGCCGGCCCGGCCGAGCAGTACCGGTTCGTCGTCGTGGACCATGCCGCTCAGTATCCGGCACGTCCGGAGCCGGTACCTCCGAGGTTGTCAGGTCCGCGCCCCGGGCCGGGGAGGACCGCCGCTGCCGCCGCTCCGTCGCGCGAGCCTCCCTGCCGGACACGCGGCCGATTCGCGCTGTCCGGTCCTTCGCCTCCCGCGAACGGGCGGAACCGTACGCGCCGCCGCCACCAGCCCGACGTCGCCCGCGTCGCCGCCCGACTCCAGCACCGCGAACGCCGAGGCGACCAGCGCCCCTTGGCTGCCCGGATTGGTGACGATCGCCCCGGCGGTCAGCAGGGTGTAGTTGCGCCCGGCCCACGCCGGACGGCGGCCCGGGGGCGGGGAGTCGCGCCGGGAGCCGCGGCGGGCGGTACCACGGGCCGTGTCGGAGGGAGAGTTCACCCGTTCACGACGAGGAGCCCGTGAGCCGTACGGTGCTCATGATCCGCTTGATCGTCGCGTCCGGGATCTCGTCCGGCACGCCCGTGTTGGCGTAGAGCACCCAGGTCGCGAAGTCGCCCTTGTCGTTGGTGAAGGTGAAGGCGATCGACTTGCCGTCGGTGTCGCACTTGTTCGCCTTGGTCACCCCCGAGGTGGCGGCCGTCGCGTAGTGCCCCTTGAGCCCGGAGGTGGTGGTGTAGGGCTTGGCGTCGGCGACCTTCACCTTCTCCTTGATCTCGGCCTCGGGCTCCTGCTGGGCGTACGCGGCCCAGGCCCAGCTTCCCGCCTCGTTCTTCGCGGCCGTCGCCGTGTCCTTGGCGCCCTTGCCGCCCTTGGTACCGGTGCCGCCGAGCCCGCTGTCCTCCGTCTTCCCGTCCTTGTCGGTGTCCTGCGAGCACCACTTGGACTTGTAGAAGGCGGGCGCGGAGAAGGAGATGACGGGCGTGCCGTCGTCCTTCTTGTGGTCCTCGAAGCCCGATATGACACCCGTGCCCGCGACCTCCCAGTCGGCCGGGACGTCGAACCGCGTGCCGTGCTTGGGGTTGGTGACCACCTTCCAGCCCTCGATCTGCGGCTTGCTCTCCTCACCGGCCCTGGGGTTGTCACCGGGCGCGGCCGGCTCGGCGGCGGACGCCGAGGACGTGGGATCGCCGGCGGCCTTGTCGGCCGTACCGTCGCCCTTGTCGAGCACGAAGAACGCGGTGCCCGCGGCGGCGGCCACCACGACCGCCGCCGCGACCACGGCGACGACGGTCGTCTTCTTCCGGTCCGGCGAAGGACCGGCGGGACCGGGCCCGCCCGGCTGTCCCGGCTGCCCCGGCGCGCCGTACTGCGGCACGGCCGGCTGCTGGTACGGGTTGGGCTGCTGATAACCCTGCTGCGGCTGCCCGTGCCCCTGCCCCTGTTGCGGCTGCTCGGGCCCCTGCTGATATCCCGGCTGCTGATAGGGGTTCGGCTGCTGGTACCCGGGCTGCTGATAGGGATTCGGCTGCTGGTATCCCGGCTGCTGGTACGGATTCGGCTGCTGGTCCTGCGGGTTCTGCTCGCCCCCGGGCGGCTGCTGTCCTGGCCACATGGCGAGTAACCATAGAGGGGTCGTCCCACCGCTGCCACGTCCGCCCCGGCAGGGGATGGCCAAGCCCTGCTACTCGCGGGTAACCTCGCATTCCATGAGTGCTGATCAGATGTCCGTCGGCGAGATGCTCGCCGCCACGGTCCCCATGGCCGGGACCCTGGGCCTGGAATTCCTGGAGACCACCGCCGAGCGTGCCGTCGTACGGCTGCCGGACCGGCCCGCGCACCACAACCACCTCGGGGGGCCGCACGCCGGCGCGATGTTCACCCTGGGCGAGTCCGCCAGCGGCGCGATCGTGCTCGCCGCCTTCGGCGACCAGCTCGACAGGGCGGTTCCGCTCGCCGTCAAGGCGGAAATCGGCTACAGGAAACTCGCCATGGGGATCGTCACCGCCACCGCCGCGCTGGGCCGCCCGGTGGCCGAGGTCGTCGCCGAACTGGACGCGGGAGAGCGCCCTGAATTCCCCGTGACCGTTTCCCTGACGCGCGAGGACGGCGCGGTGACGGGTGAGATGACAGTCGTGTGGACCCTGCGCCCGCACTCCTGACCCTCCCCGGCCACCGGGTAGGCTGCCCGGCGTGTGCCCACGCGCGCCGGGCAGCCGCCCGTGGACGGTCAGGGAAACCTGGTCACGGAAGTACGGAAGGAACCGGCTGTGCACGTCCAGGAGTGGCTAGAGACCATCCCCCCGGTCAGTATCTATCTCCTGGTCGGAGTGGTGATCGGCCTCGAAAGCCTCGGCATCCCGCTGCCCGGTGAGATCGTCCTCGTCAGCTCGGCGCTGCTCGCCTCCCAGCACGGCGACATCAATCCGTACATCCTCGGCGCCTGTGCCACGGCCGGTGCGATCATCGGCGACTCGATCGGCTATGCCATCGGCCGCAGGGGCGGCCGGCCGCTGCTCGCCTGGCTCGCCGTACGGTTCCCCAGACACTGCGGTGAGCCACAGATCGCCATGGCGGAGCGTTCTTTCCAGAAGTGGGGGATGTGGGCGGTCTTCTTCGGCCGCTTCATCGCCCTGCTCCGTATCTTCGCGGGACCGCTCGCGGGCGTGCTGAAGATGCCGTACTGGAAGTTCCTGATCGCCAACGTGCTCGGCGGAATCGTCTGGGCGGGCGGTACCACCGCCGTCATCTACACGGTGGGTGTCGTCGCCGAGGCCTGGCTCAAGCGCTTCTCCTGGCTCGGGCTGGTGCTCGCCGTGCTGATCGGCATCGTGTCCATGCTCGTCGTGCGCAACCGGGCAAAGAAGGCCGCCGAGCAGTCGGCCGGGCCCGCGACGGCCGGGCCGGAGACCGCGCGTACGGCATCGGCGGCACAGAGCGTGACCGGGCCGGCCGGCGAGTCCGACACCGTACCCGCCGGCGACTGACCGGAAAGCGCGCCTGGCGGGCGGTCGTCCGGCCCGTCACCGCTCGCCGTTCCCCCCGGCCTCCGTCAGCTCTCGTACGCCTCGCGGTGGATCTTCGCCATCTCGGCATAGCCCGCCGCGTTACGTCTGATTCCGGCCCGCTCCTCCTCCGTCAGCTCACGCTTGACCTTGGCGGGCACCCCCGCGACCAGCGAACCGGGCGGTACGCGCAGGCCCTGCGGTACGAGCGACTGCGCCGCGACGAGTGAGCCCGTGCCGATGTGCGCGCCGTTGAGGACCGTGGCGCCCATCCCGATCAGCACGTCGTCCTCGACCGTGCAGCCGTGCAGCACGGCGTTGTGACCGACCGAGACGCGCTCGCCGACCGTGAGCGGGAAGCCGGGGTCGGCATGGAGTGTGCAGTTGTCCTGGACATTGCTTCCGGCACCCAGTGTGATCGGCGCGCGGTCGGCCCGGAGCACGGCGTGGTACCAGACGCTCGCCCCCGCGCCCACCGTCACCTCGCCCAGCACGACCGAGGTCGGCGCGGTGAACGCCGACGGGTCGACCGCGGGCTCCCCGCCGCCCACGCCTCTGATCAACGCCCGTTCCGTCATACAGGCACCGTAGGCGATCTTTCTCCGGACACGTACGGCAGGTCGGCCAGGAGTGGCCTATTTCTGATGACGGATGATCAATAACCTTAAGCGCGATGCCCGTTACTGATCGGGCCGGTATCGCACAAGGAGCTTCATGGCCACCGCACAGCAGGTCCCCGACATCCTGTCGCCCGAGTTCGCCGAGAATCCATATCCGGCCTACCGTCTGATGCGGGACAGCGCCCCGCTCATCTGGCACGAGGCCACACAGAGTTACATCATCTCGCGGTACGAGGATGTCGAGCGGGCCTTCAAGGACAAGGAATCGGTGTTCACCACCGACAACTACGACTGGCAGATCGAACCCGTCCATGGCAAAACGATCCTTCAGCTCAGCGGACGTGAGCACTCCGTACGCCGGGCGCTGGTCGCCCCGGCCTTCCGCGGCAGCGATCTCCAGCAGAAGTTCCTGCCGGTCATCGAGCGCAACTCCCGCGAACTGATCGACGGATTCCGGCACACCGGCTCGGTGGATCTGGTGGCGTCCTACGCGACCCGCTTCCCCGTCAATGTCATCGCCGACATGCTGGGCCTCGACAAGGCCGATCACGACCGCTTCCACGGCTGGTACACGGCGGTCATCGCCTTCCTCGGCAATCTCTCCGGCGACGCGGAGGTCACGGCGGCGGGCGAACGCACCAGGATCGAGTTCGCCGAGTACATGTTCCCGATCATCCGCGACCGGCGGGAGAACCTGGGGGAGGATCTGCTGTCCACGCTCTGCGCCGCGGAGGTCGACGGCGTACGGATGAGCGACGAGGACATCAAGGCCTTCTGCAGCCTGCTCCTGGCGGCGGGCGGGGAGACCACCGACAAGGCCATCGCCGGCATTTTCGCGAACCTGCTGCGCCATCCGGACCAGCTCGCGGCCGTCCAGGAGGACCGCACCCTGATCGAGCGGGCCTTCGCGGAGACGCTCCGGTACACACCGCCGGTGCAGATGATCATGCGTCAGACCGCGCGGGACGTCGAGCTGAGCGGCGGCACCGTACCGGCCGGTGCCACGGTGACCTGTCTGATCGGCTCCGCCAACCGCGACGGCTCCCGCTTCCAGGAGCCGGACCGCTTCGACATCTTCCGGGAGGATCTGACCACGACGACGGCCTTCTCCGCCGCCGCCGACCATCTCGCCTTCGCACTGGGACGGCACTTCTGTGTCGGCGCGCTGCTGGCCAAGGCGGAGGTGCAGACCGGGGTGGACCAGCTTCTCGACGCGATGCCGGACATCCGGCTCGCCGACGGATTCGACCCGGTCGAGCGCGGAGTGTTCACACGCGGACCGCAGACCCTGCCGGTGGAGTTCACGCCCGTCGCGGTCTGACGGCATCCGCCGGGCCCGAGGGCATGCCCCGGGCCCGGCGGCCGGGCTCTCCCGAGACCGCCGGCGCTACGAGCGGCTACTGCACGACGGGCGTGAAGCTCACCGGCAGCGAGGTCAGTCCCCGCATCCAGATGGAGGGCCGCCAGGTCAGCTCGTGCGGCTCCACGGCCAGCACCACATCGGGCAGCCGCTCCAGCAGCGTCTCGATCGCCGTACGGGCGATCACATCGGCCAGCAGCGGAGCCGGATAGGGACAGCGGTGCTCACCGTTGCTGAACGACAGATGCGCGGAGTTCTCCGCGCCGATGTGGCCCTCCGGCCAGATCTGCGGATCCGTGTTGGCCGCCGCCAGCCCCAGCACCAGGCAGTCGCCCGCCTTGATGTGCCGGCCGCCGAGCTGGGTGTCGCGCACCGCCCAGCGGCCGATGAAGTTCTGGGTGGGTGTGTCCAGCCACAGCACCTCGTTGAGCGCCTGCCCGACACTGAGACGTCCACCGGACACGTTCAGCGCGAACCGGTCGTCCGTCAGGAGCAGACGCAGGGTGTTGCAGATCCAGTTGGCCGTCGGCTGCTGGGCGGCGGCGATGACGGTGATCAGATCGACCACCATCTCCTCGTCGGTCAGCCCGGCCGGATTGCTCAGCATCCGCGAGGTCAGGTCGGAGCCGGGATCGTTCCGCTTGTCCTTGACCAGCCGCTGCATCCGCTCCATGACGCGCACATAGGCGGCGACCGGATCGTCGCCCTCGTCGGCGTCGAGCGAGATCCGCAGATCGCGTACCAGATCGTCGGTGTCCACACCGTCGGCCGGCATCCCGCAGAGCCGGACCACGGCCCGCATCGGCAGGGCGTGCGCGTACGCGGCCATCAGCTCGGCCTGCCCGCTGCCGGCGAAGGCGTCGATGAGCCCCTCGGCGATCTCCCGGCACAGATGGGCCAGTTCGAACTGGTCGATGGCCTCCAGCGCATCGGTGATCACTCCGGCCCGCCGCTGGTGCTCGGTGCCCTCGGCGAACATCACCGACGGCTGGTAGCCGACGAACGGCATGAGGGGCCAGTCGGCGGGGATGGACTCCCACTGGTTCCAGCGTCGCGAGTCACGGGCGAACAGCTCGTCGTGGCTGGTGACATAGGAGACCTCGGAGTAGCCGAGCACCAGCCAGGCGGGGATGCCGCCGTCGAGCGTGACGGGCGCGATCGCGCCGTGCTCCCTGCGCAGGGTGCGGTAGAGCTGGGACGGGGTCTGCTGGTACTCCAGACCGCTGAGCGGTACGGCCCCGGCGTGGGCGGGGCATTCGGGCGGCGGGGCCTGGTCGATTCCGGAGCCCGTGGGGTCGGTCATGGTGTCATCTCCCGGGCCATGGCCAGTTCGTAGAGGTGGTCGACAAGGGTGATCAGGACGTTCTTGCCGGACGAGCGCACACGGGCGTCGCAGTCGATCAGCGGGACATGGTCCGGCAGCGAGAGCGCCTGACGGATCTCGTCCAGGGAGAACGCCGAGACATCGTCGTCGAACCGGTTGACCGCGACCACGAACGGCGTTCTGTGGTGTTCGAGCCGGTCGATGGCGTACCAGGACTCGCTCATCCGCCGGGTGTCCACCAGGACGACCGCGCCCAGCGTGCCCGAGAACAGCCGGTCCCAGAGGAACCAGAACCGTTCCTGCCCCGGTGCGCCGAACAGATAGAGCACCATCAGCTCGTTGAGCGTGATCCGGCCGAAGTCGAAGGCGACGGTCGTGGTGGTCTTGGTGGTCAGTCCGGCCGTCTCGTCGACACCGATCCCGGCCTGTGTCATCACCTCTTCGGTGTTGAGCGGACGGATCTCGCTGACCGAGCGGACGAGGGTGGTCTTTCCGACCCCGAATCCGCCCACGACGACAATCTTCAGCCCGGTCTCGGCGGCGTCGGCCAGGGGGGTACGGGCCGGGAGTTCAGAGGTTGCGGAGTCCAAGGAGCACCTCCTTCAAGAGGGCGGAGTCGGGAAGTTCGGCGGAGCGCGCGGCGCGCGGATGCCGGGCGGTGATCCGGCCCGTCGCGAGGAGATCACCGAGGAGGATGCGTACCACCGTGACCGGCAGTCTCAGCTCGGCGGAGATCTCGACGACCGCGGTGGGATGGCGGCACAGTCCGAGGATCTTGACATGCTCCGACTGCATCCCGGCCGTCGGTTCGCACTCGCTGACGATCAGGGTGACCAGGTCGAACGAGTCGTCGTCGGCCCGGCTGCGGCCACCGGTGACGGTGTACAGCCGGTCCGGATCCCCGATGTCGACGGGCCGGCGGATCATGACGGTGAACTCTCCTGGAGGGGAGTGCGCGGCTCGGCCCGCAGATGTTCACCGATCTGCTCGACCAGCTCGGTCATCTGGTGGCCCACCACACCGGGGTCGGCGCCGTCCTCGGCCACCACCGCGAGATGGGCGCCGTCGCCGGCCTCGACGATGAAGAGCAGACCGCCGTGGAACTCGGTCATCGAGTGCCGCACGCCACCGGTGCCGTTGCCGAACTCCACCGAGGCGCCCTGGGCGAGCGCCTGGATACCGGAGCAGATGGCGGCGAGCTGATCGGCCTGGTCGAGGGTGAGATGGCGGCTCCAGCAGAGTTTCAGCCCGTCACGAGAGAGCACCAGGGCATGCCGCGTACCGGGGGTGCGTTCCAACAGGCTCTCGAGGAGCCAGGTCAGGCTGTTGTCAGTGGTCTGCTGCATGGTGTGCGTGGGGCGGGTGTCGCTGTCCGGCGGACCGGTCACCAGCCCGTGCCTCCAATCTCGCGTTCGGGTGGGGGATGGCGCCGATTCCCCGGGCGCCGTACGGGGAGAGGACAGGCTCTATTCGGCCGGGGTACCGGGTATGTCGTCGCCTTCGGACGAGTTCCGTCCCTCGGACGTGCTTCCGGGCGCGGACGTTCCGCCTCCCGCCGGGCCTTCGGCGGGACGCCGCGCGCGGTGGAAGGCTCCGAACTGGGAGCCCGCGTCACGGCTGGGGCGTATCTCGCCGGGCTCGGTGTCCGGCTGCGGCCTGCCACGGTCGGCCGCGGCCATGGTGCGTCCCGGCGGGCGCACCGGAAGACCGTTGGGCGTCGCCACATGGGGCCCGTCGGTGGGGACGGGCCGGCCGGCGAGGAACTCGTCGGC
>NZ_MAUD01000340.1 GCF_001700515.1 Streptomyces lushanensis | reverse complement strand
CTGACGCCGGCGTAGCGGTTCTCCGCGTGCCAGACGCTCTCCCCGTGCCGGGCCAGAAAGAGGGTCGTGGGAGCCGGCGGGGTGGCGGCGGGTGTCCGTGGTGGTGAGGCCGTCATCCGTGCTCCCTCGCGTAGGCCGCCGTCTCCGCGGGCAGCCACCCGCGCCGTTCGAGCGCGTCCACCAGCGTGACGAAGGGCCCGGCGAAACGCGCGCTGATCCGTGGTCGCGGATCGAGGATCGTCCGTACCCGGACCATGCCCCGCACGGTCGGCAGCAACGAGGACTCGCCGCCCGCCCGTACACCGTACGCCGCGAGCACCGCCATCCCGAGCGCCGAGTCCGTGTGCTCGGGAACGGTGGCGGTCAGCCCGAGGACGTCCGCGCGGAGCTGGTTCCAGTACGGGCTGCTCGTGGCACCGCCGGTGAACGCGATCGGCGACCGGGCCGGCGCGCCCAGAAAGCGGATGTAGGCGAGACAGAGCCGTTCCACCAGTGCCACGCCCTGGAGCAGCGAGGCATGGCGGTCGCCGTCGTCGGCGGGCCGGCCGAGCACGAAGGGCTCGGCGTCCGCCGCCAGGAACGGGAAGCGTTCGCCGCGCGAGACAAGGGGGTACGTGACGACACTCGCCGGCTCGTGCTCGGCGGCGAGCCGGTCGAGTCGGGCGAGATCCGCGCCGGGGAACGCGCGCGTCAGGGCGCCCGCTCCGACGCTGGAGGCACCGCCGGGCAGCCAGTGCCCGTCCGGTGAGCGGTGGTTGTAGAGCACACCGGCGGGGTCGTGCAGCGGTTCGGCGGTGACGCCCTTGAGGACGAGAGTGGTGCCGAGGACGGTGTTCCACTGTCCTACGCCCCAGGCCCCGGAGCCGAGTTGGGCCGCGCAGCCGTCGGTCATCCCCGCGATGACCGGGGTGCCCTCGGCCAGCCCCGTACCGGCCGCCGCCTCCGCGCACACCGTACCGAGCCCGGTGCCCGGAACCACCACGTCGGGGAAGTCGAGCCGGGACAGGCCGAGCCGGTCGTGGACGGCGGTGGGCCAGGCGCGGGTGTGCAGGTCGTAGCCGGTCTTGAGGGCGTGGCTGGAGTCGGTCGGCACGGGATGCCCGACCAGCCGGGTGGTGATGAAGTCCGCCTGGTGGCAGACGCGGGCGCCCTTGAGCCGCGACGCGGCGCCGTCCCGCCGCTCCTCGCGCTCGGTGCGGGTGAGCCAGAGGAGTTTGGCGAGGGCCCAGGTCGGCTGGATGCGGTGGCCGAGCGTGCGCCACACCTCCGCGCCGGACTCCTGCGCCTCCCGCGCCTCGCCCGCCGCCCTGCCGTCGTCGTACATCAGCGCCGGCGTCAGTGGATTTCCCCGGGGATCGGTCAGCAGGACGGTGCCCGAGGTGGCGCACACGGCGACTCCCCGTACGCGCGCGGCGGAGAGCGTGCGCAGCGTGCGGCGGACCGCGGCGCGGGTGCCCTCCCACCAGTCGGCCGGGAGCTGTTCATGGCGGTTGCCGTCGCGCCGGCCGGTGAGCGGGGCCGAGCCCCGGCCCAGTACGTGTCCGTCGTCGGTGACGGCCAGGGCACGCACGCTCTGCGTCCCCAGGTCGATCCCCATCCAGACGTCCTTGTGGCGTGTGTCCGTCACAGATTCCCGCCTTCCACGTCCCGTCGCCCGCCGGTCGCCTTCTCGTCGCCCGCTGGTGATCTCACGATGCTTTTCACATGGTGATGACGATGGTGCACCAGGGGGCGCGCACCGGGGTCCACAGGACCAAGATTCCCTTGTCCCACCTGGTGAGGACAGTGGGACGGCGTCGGTTGCCGGGTTGACCCGATCGCCGCCCGTGGTGAACACTGCCGAACGGTACATCAACAATCTATGTTATATCCTCAGAGCTTCATGTTATTGATGAGCCGTCTCGGGCGGAGGAGCGCGCACGTCCTCACCTGTCCCGTGCACAACGGATCGGAACAGGACCGGGAATGTCACACGACAAGAGCCAGCGGGGCCCCATACAGCGGCGCCGGGAGATCTCCGACCATGTGCTGACCCAGGGGTCGGCGTCGGCGGCGGACCTGGCGGAGCGGTTCGGTGTCAGTCCGATGACGATCTACCGGGACATCGACGAACTCGAACGCGAAGGCGTGCTGCGCAAGTTCCGGGGCGGTGTCACGGCGCAGCCCTCCGGGGTCTTCGAGAGCAATGTGGCCTACCGCAAGAATTCGATGCGGGCGGAGAAGGAGGCTCTCGCCGCGAAGGCCCTCACGCTCGTCGAACCCGGGATGTCCGTGATGATCGACGACTCGACCACCGCACTGGAACTGGCCAGGCTCCTCCCCCGTGTCGACCCGCTGACCGTCGTCACCAACTTCCTCGAAGCGCTGAACCTGCTGGCCGACGAGCGCGGTCTGCATCTCATGGCCCTGGGCGGTGACTACGACCCGCTGCACGACTCCTTCCTCGGAGTGCCGTGCGTGGAGGCCGTCGAGGCGCTGCGGGTGGATCTCTGCTTCGTGTCCACCTCGTCCGTGTACGGCGACCACGCCTTCCACCAGGAACAGCGCATAGTCGCGGTCAAACGCGCGATGCTCAAGTCCGCCGGGCGCAATGTGCTGATGATCGACCATTCCAAGCTCGCCCGTACCGCGCTGCACCGGCTGGCACCGCTGTCCGCCTTCGATCTGGTGCTGATCGACGACCGCACACCACCGGAGGCCCTGCGGGCCCTGGACGAGAGCGGTGTCCGCTACGAACTCGCCCCGACCTGAACCGTCAAGCAGTCAAGCCGTCAAGGAGACCTGGCCGATGAGAATCCTCGCCGCGGGCGACCACTTCGTCGCCCCCGAACTGCTCACCCGGGAGCTGACGGCCGCGATCGGCACCGCTCACACCATCGACGAAGTGCGGCTGCCCTGGCCGCTCACTCCCTTCGGGCCGGTCTCCGAGGTGGACGAGGCGTCGGGCGACGAGGAGACACTCCTCGCCGCGCTCGACGGGGTACGGGTCTGTGTGACCCAGATGGCGCCTATCACCGGAAAGGTCCTCGCCGGATCGCCGGAGCTGCGGCTGGTGGTCGTCGGCCGGGGCGGGCCCGTCAATGTCGGTCTGGACGCGGCGAAGGAGCACGGCGTCCAGGTCTGCAACACCCCGGGACGCAATGCCGCCGCCACCGCCGAGTACACCGTCGGCCTGCTGCTCGCCACGATGCGCCGGATCCCGGAGACCTCGGCGGCGCTCACCGCGGGCCGCTGGGCCGGTGAGTTCTACACGTACGACAACTGCGGACCGGGCCTCGCGGGCGCGACCGTCGGCCTGATCGGCTGCGGCGCGGTCGGCAGCCGGGTTGCGCGGGCCCTGACCGCCCTCGGCTCGGACGTCCTGGTGTACGACCCCTACGCCGACCCGGCCGCCCTGCGCGAGGTCGGCACGCCCGTCGCCGGTCTGGACGAGCTGCTCAGCCGCTCCGCCGTCGTCTCGCTGCACGCGCGGCTGACACCCGAGACGCGCGGTCTGCTCGGGGCCAGGGAACTGGCCCTGCTCCCCGACGGCGCGGTCCTGGTCAACTGCGCGCGCGGCGCGCTCCTGGACGAGAACGCCCTGTGCGACGCCCTGGAGTCGGGCCGGCTCGCCGCCGCCGGACTCGATGTGTTCGCCGTGGAGCCGCCGCCGCCAGGCTCCCGGCTGCGCTCGGCTCCCCGGCTGGTCATGACGCCCCATCTCGCGGGCGCGAACAAGTCGGTGGCGCACAACGCGGCACGTGCCGCCGCCGCCGAGGTCGGCCGGTTCCTGCGTGGCGAACCGCTCGCCCACCGTGTCGTCTGAGCGGTGGGCGGGACGGCACAGCGGTGGTCGGGACAGCGTCAGCCGAGGCGGGAAGGAGCGGCACAGTGTTCGTCGGTCTGGACATGGGAACGTCGGTGGCGAAGGCGGCGGCCTTCGACGAGGACGGCACCGCGCTGCGCGTGGAATCGACACCGCTCTCGCTCGGCGGGCGCGGTGACCGGGTGGAACAGGACGTCGAGGAGGTGGTGCGGGCCGCCTCCCGTGTCCTGGGAGCGGTGACCGAGGGCCGGGCGCCCGCGCTGGTCGCCCTCACCGGCCAGGGCGACGGGCTGTGGCTGGTCGACGCGGAGGGACGGCCCGTACGGCCGGCGCTGTCGTGGATGGACGGCCGGGCCGGTGATCTCGTCGCGGGCTGGATGGCCGACGGAACGGCCGAGCGGCTGTACCGGCACACCGGCAACGTCCTCTTCCCCGGCTCTCCCGGCCCGCTGATGGCCTGGCTCGACCGCAACGAACCGGAGTCCCTGGACGCGGCCACCACGGCCGCCTGCTGCAAGGACATCCTCCATCTGCGGCTCACCGGCGAGCGCGGCACCGATCTCTCCGACGCGTCCGTGCCCTTCCTCGATCCCCGCACCCGCGCCTACTCCCCCCAGGTACTGGCGGCCCTCGGCCTCGGACACCGCGCGGATCTGCTGCCGCCGGTCTCGGCGAGCCTGCCGTACGGAGAGGCCACCGGCCGTACGGCGGGGCTGGCCGAGGGCACGCCGGTCAGCTCGGGCCCGTACGACCTGCCCGCGTCCGCGATCGGCGCGGGAGTGACCGAGCCGGGTGACGGACTGCTCATCGTCGGTACGACCCTGGCGTGCCAGGTCGTGGTCGAACGGGTCGCGCTGGACGAGGACCCGGTCGGCTTCCATCTCGCCACGGCCCGGCCCGACCGCCATCTGCGGGCGCTGCCCGCGATGACCGGGACGGTCGCGCTGGACTGGGTGCTCGGTCTCACCGGCACCTCCCACGAGCAGGTCGCGGGCCTGCTGGACATGACGCCGCGCGGCGCCCACGGTGTGGCCGCGCTGCCCTATCTGTCGCCCTCGGGGGAGCGCGCGCCCTTCGTGGACCACACCGCGCGGGCGGAGTTCACCGGTCTCGATCTGCGGGCGTCCCGTGCCGATCTGGTACGCGGCATGTGCGAGGCGATCGCCTTCGCGGCCCGGCACTGTCTGGAGGCCGCGGGCCTCACCGGTGAACTGGCCGTCTGCGGCGGCGGCGCGCGGAACCCGGCGTGGCTGCGGGTCTTCGCCGATGTGCTCGGCCGCCCGCTGCGGGTCGCGCGTGGACCGGAACCGGGCGCGCGTGGAGCGGTGCTGGCCGCCGCCGCGGCCCGGGGCGCGGAGTTCGGCCCGGCTCCCGACGCCGCCGTCTGGACCGCGCCGGACGCGGTGGTGGACCCGGATCCGGCGGGTGTGGAGTTCTACGAACAGGCCTACGCCGACTATCTGTTCAGGGTGGAGAGCGCGCGGGCGCGGTGGCGGGGAGCGGCGGAGCGCAGCTGACCGGTGTCACGCAGACGCCGCCGGGCCGAGCAGCAGCCGTACGGGACCCATCAGACCGGTGACGCGCTGTCCGGGGAAGACGAAGTGGGTCGGGCTCGTCGCGTCCGCATACGGTGCGAGGGTGCCGAACACGGTGATCTCGATCGTGTTCTCCCCGGCCGCGACCAGTTCCGTCACCTCGAAGACATACGGGGAGCACACACGTACTCCGGCCGGGGCGCCGCCGATCCGTACCTCCGCCGTGCCGCGCACCCGCCCGAGGTCGAGCGACAGCCGCCCGCCCGCCGCCCGCCGGGCCTCCATGACCTCGGCGGGCACCGTCATCACGCGCGTGTAGCGCACACCACCGCTGTACTCGGCGAGTCCCCGCGCCTCCCAGTCACCGGTCCGGATCAGCCCCGGGCCGACCTCGCAGCGCAGCGGACCGGCCAGGGCCGCGCCGCCCTGGCGGCCGGGACCGGTCGTCACGCGCAGGGCGGCGGTGCGCGGTCCGGCGGGACCGTCGGCCGGCAGGTCGACGGTCACCGTGTGCACGCCGCCGGCGCCGGTACGGGTGGTCGCGGGAGGCTCGCGGCCGTCCACGAACACGCGTGTCCCGCCGTACGCGCTCACCGTCAACCGGACCGTGCCGGGCGGCAGTTCACACCACAGCCACTGCGTTCCGGCAGCGGCCCCCGGGACCGCGAAGCCGACCGGCACCACCGTGCCGTCGTCGGCGTCCGGGTCCAGCCAGGCGGCACCGGGCAGCGGATGCGGCCTGCGGCGCAGATACAGCGCGGCCGGGTCCCCGATCTGACGGCGGCGCACCGCGACCGGCGCCCGCCCGCCACCGGGCCCGCTCCCGGGGCCGCCGCCGCGCTCGGCCCACCAGCCGGCGTCGCTGTGCGTGGCCGCGACCGGGCGGTCACGGTCGTCGTAGACCACCGCGTCCACCAGGACGGCCGGATCGTCGCCGTCTGCGGTCTCCACCGTGATCTCGTTCTCCCCGGCGCGCAGGGCCGCCGCCACCTCGTGCCGCCGGACGCGCGGCACGGCGTGTTCGGCGTACGGGTCGAATCCGCCCTGCCTGCCCATGACATGACCGTTGACGCGCAGCACACACCGTCCGCGCGCCGCGACCTGGACGACCGCGCGGCTCGGCGCCGCCGTCAGGGTCAGGGTCGTACCCACGGTGGCCCGGCCGCCGCCCGGGTCGGTGCCGGGTTCGTCCGCGAGAATCCACTCGGGGCGCCGGAAGCGCCCGGGATCGCGGACGAGTGCCATGTGGGCGCGCAGATCGATGTCCTGATCGGGCGTCAGGTCCAGTTCGAGGAGATGGCGGCCCGCCGCCAGCCGGACCGGTCCCATGGCGAGATGGCCCCTGTCGTCCAGCTCGACCCGCGCGCCGCCGAGCCTGACCGCCTTCGCCGCCGCCGCCCCGACCGCGAGATACCCGTCGAAGCCGGTGTCCAGCAGCAGCGCGGACCGTACGCGCGCGACCGTCCGGGCGGCCGTCGGACCGACATGGACGAACTCCTCCGGTACATGTCCCTTGGGGCCGAGGACCTCGCGGTGGACCGGATCCTTGTGGACGCCTCGGCTGTCGGACCACGCCAGGGTCGACCGGATGTCACCGTCGGCGCCCAGCACGACCGCGCGCGGCCCGAACGTCGCGTGGACCGCCGGTCCGTCCGGGCCGCCGGCGCCGCCCTGGCGGAACGTACGGCGTTCGACGACCGCCGTGACGACGGGCGGATCGGCGGGCCGATCGACGAGCCGCCCGGCGGACGGACCGGCGGACGGCTCGGCAGGCGGACACACGGGCGGATCCGTCACGGGCCGCGCGAAGTCGCCCCAGGTGTTGTCGAGCGTCGGTACGAGGGTCATCCCCCACTCCGCCTCCGCCGGGATCTCGACCGCCGTGTGCACGGGCCCTGGCCCGGTCGAGGTCTTCCCGGCCGCGAGGGGCCGCGAGGTGTGCGCGGGAAGGACCAGCAGCGCCGCGGGGCCGGTGTCGAAGGGCACCTCGATGTCCACCGCCCCCGGATCGTCCTCGGCCGGCCGGACCGGCAGCGTACGCGGCGGACCGCCGAACGGATCGAGCAGTACGGCCGGGCCCCCGGCGGCGCGCACGCGCACCCGCGCCCGGCGCGCGTACCGGTCGGGATCGAAGTCGTAGCGCGCGTCGAGCCAGCCGAGGGCGGCGCCGCGCTCATCGGGCGCGGCGACGGCCGCGCGGGTCGCGCGGGGCGAGGCGGCGGTCAGGAACACGACCGTGGCGCCGTCCACATGGCGCGCGAGCGCGGGCACCGACGCCCGGACGGGCGGCGCAGGGACGGTGAGCGACGGGTGCGGTTCGGTGAGCGCCGCGCCCAGATCCGCCGCCGACGCCACGAGGACGGCCCTGCCCTCGGCGAAGCACCTGAGCAGCTCGTCACGCACCTTGCCCAGGGTCGCCGTGTCGTCCGGGCCGACGACCTGTTCGGGAAGGGCGCCGAGGGCGATCAGACCGCCACCGGCCGACACGAACTCGACCAGTCGGCGCGCGGTGTCCTGTTCGAGCACCGTGCACGCGGGCAGCACGATCGTCGCGTAACGCTCCTGCGCGACACACAGCCGTACGGCGCCGTCGCCGTGGTCCTCCCGTACGCGGGCGCGCGCGAGCGAATCGTCGTCGATCACATCGGCGTCGAGCCCGAGCCGGTCGAACACACCGGGCCTGGTGCGGAACCAGGTCATGTCACCGACGAGTTCGAGATAGGCCGCCTGCGCCTCGGCCGCCGCCCGGGAGGCACCGTCGAGGGCCGTACACGCCTGTGCGGTGGTCGTGGGCAGCAGAATCGCCGTGTCGCACAGATGGCGGCCGAGGCTCAGGATCGCGCACAGCCGGGTCACCGCTTCGGCGAAGACACGGTGGTGACGCCAGTAGGGCTGACGCCAGTCGGTGCCCGGCGGTGCCCACTCCCACCAGCCGCCCTTGGTCGTGTAGTAGACGGCGTGCGGGTTGTAGAGCGTCGCGCCGGCCCGGAGCCACGGCAGCAGCCAGTCGAACGTCTCCTCCGGCGTGCCGCCCCAGCCGGTGGAGTGGAACGCCTCGATCCAGGTCCGGGGCCTGCCGTAGAGGTGCGCGAGCGAGGAGTGGATACGGGCGTCGCCGTGGTGGTCGGAGCCGGGCGCGGAGAACCAGCGGTGGGTACGGGCGTAGTCGGCGTACAGCTCGACACCGCCGACGGGATGTCCGGCGCGGGCGGGATCCTGCTGGTCGCAGCCGACCAGCAGGCCATGGCGCTCGTGCCAGGCGGCGAGCGGCCGGAAGAACGCCTCCTCGGCCAGTTCGGCGCGGGTCCGCTGGTAGTCGTACCGGATCCGGCGCGGGTCCGGGCGCGGGTCCGGGCCCGTGTCACCGCGGTGGTCCGCGCCGTCCTCAGGGCGTACGTCCTGGTAGAGCGCGTCCAGACACGCGGTGAGGTCATAGCCCCGCAGCCGCAGAAAGGCGTCGGCGAACCCGGTCGACCAGGTCGGCAGCGTCGGCAGTTCGTCCTGGAACGATCCGGCGACCACCGTGCCGAGCCGGTCGCCGAGCCGTCGCGCGAACGCGCCGTGCACCCGGTCGAGGAGTGCCGCGCAGGCTCCCGTACCGAGGTAGTCGAAGCCGTGTGGCACATGGTGATGGAGCGTCAGTCGCCAGCGTCCCGGGCCCGGCGCGCGTACGGCCCTGCCGTTCACGGGGAGCGGGACGGTGGGTCCCGTGCACCGGCCGTCGCCGTCGAGCCGTACGGCGCCGGCCGCGAGAGGCTGTCCGTGCGCCGGGCAGCGCAGCTCTCCCTCGCCGTACCGCCCGGCCCCCACCTCGACGTCCTTGCGGACGCGTTCGAGCCGGCGGCCCGCGTGGGCCGGCTCCTCGTCGACGAGCCGCGCCTGGAGATCGGCGCCGGAGAAGCCGAGCTGGTCGTAGAACCAGAGGCGCACCCCGAGCGCCTGCGCGTCGTCGCAGACACCTTCGAGCAGGCTCCACCACCGCTCGGACATGAACGGCGGATCGTCGGCGTCGGAGCCGAACAGCGGCCCGGACGGCGCGAGATTGAGGAGCACGAGGTTGAACACCCCGCCCTCCGCGAAGCGTTCGAGCTGGGCGCGCAGCCGCGCCCGGTCGAGCCGTTCGCCGCTCCACCACCAGATGGCGGTGGGCGAGAAGGCGCGGGGCGGTGCGGCCAGGACCGCCTCGATGTCCGCGGGGAGCTTTCCGTACGTCATGAACCTGTCCTCGATCCGTTGAACCCCCCGCCTCTGAGAAGCTCCGGCGCGCTCAGCCCTTGAGCCCGCCCGCGAACCCCTTGATCACATAGCGCTGGAGCAGCAGGAAGACCACCAGGACGGGCAGCGCCGCCAGGACCAGACCGGCGAAGACGAGACCGTAGTCCGAGACGTACTGGCCGACGAACGAGAACACGCCGACAGGGACGGTCTCCTTGCCCGAACCGCCCAGGTAGAGCAGCGGAGTGAAGAAGTCGTTCCAGACGAGGACGGCGTTCAGGATGATCACGGTGCCGGTGATCGGCCGCAGCAGCGGGAAGACGATCCGGGTGAACGCCTGACGGTGGTCGCAGCCGTCGATGAGCGCGGCCTGCGCGTAGTCCGGCGGCAGGGCGCGGATGAAACCGGTGTAGAGGAACACCGTGAACGGCAACTGGATGCCCGTGTAGAAGAGCACCATGCCGTGGTACGTGCCGAGCCAGCCGAGGCTGTCGACCAGCTTGTACAGCGGGATCATCCCGAGCTGGAAGGGCAGCACGATCCCCAGCAGGAAGAGGATGTAGAGGCCGTGGCCGAGCCCTCGGGCACGGCGCGCGAGACAGTAGGCGGCCGTGGAGCCGAGGGTGATGAGCAGCAGCAGGGCGGCGACGGTGATGACCGTGCTGCTGACCAGGGCCGGGCCCAGGGACGCGGAGGACCAGGCGTTGGAGAAGTTGGCGAAGGTCGGCGGGAGCGGCGGTGAGAGCGGGGACCCGGCGATCCGGTGCGGGTCCTTCATCGCCAGGGTGACCAGGGCGTACACGGGGAAGAGGAAGACGACGGCGGCGGCGGCCATGACCAGTTCGAGGCCGTAGCGCCCGTATCCCCGCCGCCGGGACGCGGTGGTGCTCACGCGGTCACCTCCCGGGCGCGCAGACAACGGAGCTGGACCAGGGATACGGCGGCGACGAAGAGCGCGAGGACAAGGGCCACGGCCGTGCTGTAGCCGAACTTGCCGAAGACGAAGGCCTCCTTGTACAGCACGGTCGACAGCGTCTCGCTCGCCGTGCCGGGACCGCCGTTGGTGGCGGCGTAGACCTGGTCGAAGAGCTTGAGGCCGCCGATGGTGGACAGCATGAGGTTGACGGTCAGCGCCGGGGCCAGCAGCGGCCAGGTGACATGGCGGAAGCGCTGCCAGGTGCCCGCGCCGTCGATTCTGGCGGCCTCGTGGAGTTCCGCGGGCACGCCCTGGAGCCCGGCGAGGAAGATCACCATGGAGTAGCCCGCGTACTGCCAGACGACCATCGCGGCCACGGACCAGAGCGCGAGCGAGGGATCGCCCAGCCAGTCCTGGCGCAGACCGCCGAGGCCGACGGCGCCGAGGACGGCGTTGAGACCGGCGCCGTTGTCCGGGTTGTAGACGTACTTCCACAGGAACGCGACCATGACCGGGCTGACGACGGCCGGGGCGAAGAAGACGGCACGCAGCAGCGACCGGGACCTGATCTCGGCGTTGACACCGAGCGCGAGCAGCAGACCGATGCCGTTCTGGACGACGACCACGGCGAGGGTGAGCAGCAGCGTGTTGCCGACGGACTCCAGGGCGCGGTCGTCGTCAAGCAGCGTACGGAAGTTGTCCAGGCCGACGAAGGAGAAGGCACCGACGCCCGACCAGTCGGTGAACGCGTAGAGCACACCGGCGAGGCTCGGGTAGAGCACGACGACCGCGTAGACGGCGAGGGCCGGGACAAGGAAGATCCACGGCGGGACGGTGGGATCGCGACGGACCCGGCGCGGGAGCGCAAGCCGCGGCGGGCGGGCCCGGCCGGGGCGCCCCGCCTCGGCGACCGTGCCCAAACCGGCGGTGCCGGGGTCCGAAGTGGCGCTGCCCGGGAGGGAGTTCATGACTTCTTCCCGTAGGCCTCGTCCATCTGTCCCAGCGCGCCCCGGACATCCGTCTTTCCCGCGAGCAGGTTCTGCACGGCCGCGAAGTGGGCGGGCTGCACCTCGGCGTTGGGCCAGCCCTGGTCCATGAAGGGCACGGCGCGGCCGGAGTCGATGATGGGCAGGAACTCGTCCAGTACCGGATCGGTCCTGGTGGCCGGACCGCGTTTGAACGGGATGGCCGAGACGGCCGTCGCCCAGCGGTCGATGTTCTCCTGCTGTCCGAGGAAGGCGATGAACTCCTTGGCCCTGGCGGTGTTCCTGGCGTGCGCCGCGACACCGAGGCCGACGACGATGCCCGCCGCGATCCACAGCCGGCCGGGGTCGTCACCACCGGGGAAGGGGAACATGCCCAGGTCG
Source organism: Streptomyces lushanensis (assembly GCF_001700515.1). Taxonomy (GTDB): domain Bacteria; phylum Actinomycetota; class Actinomycetes; order Streptomycetales; family Streptomycetaceae; genus Streptomyces; species Streptomyces lushanensis. The sequence goes on along the minus strand of NZ_MAUD01000340.1, from coordinate 399 downwards.
TCGGGGGACGCGGCGGCGGCGCGGAAGCCGGCGAGGACGGCGGAGACCTGGACGGCCATGGCCGCCTTGCCGCCCGCGACCAGTGCGGTCTGCTGTTCATAGGTGGTGCCGTTGGGGTTGTCGTTGAAGAAGCCCCGGCGCTGGAGCTCCTGGTACTTGCCCAGCGCGTCGGCCCAGCCCGAACCGGCGAAGGTGGCGCGCCCGGCGGCCATCTCGCGGTCGAATGCGGCGTTCTCGGCGTAGACGGCGTTGGGGACCAGGGCGTAGGTGATGAGCTGGGTGACCCAAGGCGTCTGGGCGCCGAGCGCGATCGGCACCACGCCCCGGGCCTTGAGCCTGGCGCAGACGTCGAGCAGCCCGGCCCAGGTCCGGGGTGGCCGCAGGCCGGCCTGCGCGAAG
>NZ_MAUD01000339.1 GCF_001700515.1 Streptomyces lushanensis | reverse complement strand
CTCGCCGAGGAACTGAGCCTGCTCCAACTGGAGCTCACGGAGAAGACACGCGATGTGACGGTCATCCTGGACTGCTGCCACGCCGCGCGGATGTCCCGCGACGCCGGCGCCGTCCCCAGGGCCAACGGCAGCGTCGAGTACGGGTGGTCGAGGCTTGAGCGGCGCCGGCGTCGCGGGACATCCGCGCGGCGTGGCAGCAGTCCAGGATGACCGTCACATCGCGTGTCTTCTCCGTGAGCTCCAGTTGGAGCAGGCTCAGTTCCTCGGCGAGTACGCACCGCGCGCCGCTCCCCGACCGGTCGTCGAAATCGGTGGGCAGCACGTACTGGATCCACGGCGGTGATCCGGGGCCGGCGGCTGCCGGCGGGTTGCGTTCCCGGCCGCCGTGACCGGAGTAGTAGACGACGGCCGTGTCCCGGCTGCCGGTGTCCTCGATCAGCCCCCGGTAGCGCGCGACGATCTCCGCGGCGGTGGCGCCGGTGCCGGTGCCGACGGTCGTGGTGAAGCCCAGTGAGGTCAGCGCGGCGTCCATGGCCTCGACGTCCGTGTGCACGCCGGTGAGTCCACCGGTCTGACTGCCGATCAGCAGCGCGCGCTTCATGGGGATTTCCCTCCGGGTGAGGTCGCGGCCTCGGTGAGGTTTCCGGTTGTCCCGCGTGGTGATCGGTGGCGACCATACAATCGGTCCGTGACACCGTATGGCACACCATCATGAACCGGGACCAGGGTGTCCCGGAGCCGGAGCCGGAGCCGGAGCCGGAGCCGGAGTCCGTCGACGGTCCGGAGCGATCGGAGCGGCTGGTCTCCCTGATGTCCGGAGTCATGGAACTGCGGTTGCCGCCCGAGCGCTGGGCCGAGATCGGCGTCCTGCTCGACGAGGTGGGCCGCGCCCTCGCGGACGGGGACCAGGAAGCACTGTCGGCGGCCACGACGGACCTGGAGCTGATCGCCTCGGCCAGGGTGATCAGGCTCGGCTCCGGCGGCCCGGCGCCGGGCCCGCCACCGGACGAACAGCGCGAGCGGGCCGCGGACATCGTGCACCGGATCGGCGGTGCCGGACCTGGTCCGGCACCGGGCGGAGGCACCGGTGACCGCGCCCACGGTGGTTGACCAGGAGTTCGTGGTCCATCTCTTCGCACCCCTGCGAGGTCCGGGCGCGCCGGCCGCGTACCGGCGTACGCACGCGCTGTGGCGGAGCTGCCGGGACGTCCTGGGGATGTCCCTTCCCGTCGACGGGGCCGGGCTGCCGGACCGGATGCCCCGGGACCTGGCGGAGCTGCCCGCCGACGGCCCGGTGGCCGCCCAGGAGGATCCCGGCCGCGACCGGCAGAGCCTGCTACGGGTCATGGGCGGTGTCCTCCATCTCTCCGTGCTGTTCGCCGCGCCGCGCGGTGCCGCCGACCGTGCGGGCGGTACGGGAGTTACGGGCGATACGGGCTGGACCCGGTCCGAGCGGCTCTGGGCCGCGACGGCGGCCCGCGCGGCGGAGGGCGCCGACGCGGCGGCAGCCGTGCCGGGCCTCACCGACGCGGCAGCCGTGCCGGGCGCGTCCGTACCCGCCGATGTGATGCTCGGCGAGGCGCGGCTGTATCTGGCCAAGGTGCCCGGTGCCGGGCCGGTGGCGGCGGATCCCGAGCTGGCCCGGGGGCTGGCACCGCTGCTGGGCGCGGGTCCGGGCCCGAAGACACCGGACACACCGGACTGGTGGTCCTGGGGTACGGGCGTCACCGGCGGGCTCGCGCTCTGGGAGCCGACCCGGCGCCAGGAGCCGGCGCCGCTCCGACGGTTCCTCGTGCTCGCCCCCGAGACGGGCGACGCGCGGCTCAGCGCCTGGCTCTGGTCCGACGGCGGCACCGCCGCGCCGCCCTTCGCCCGCCATCTCGTCAACGCCGCGAAGGTGCGCCACCAGGTGAGGCTGTGGGAGGCGGCACAGCGGCCCCGGTCGCGAACCGAGCGGTTCGACGAGGTGTTCGCCAGGCTGCGTGAAATCACCGCCGCCGCGGCGTTCGGCGAGGGCAAGGACGGGGCCGCCGAGAACAACGACGCGGCCGAGGACGCGGCCGAGGAGTATCTGGCCCGGCTGCGCGCCGGACACGCGGAACTGGTCGCGGTCGTCGGCGATCTGCGGGACATGCGCGGCGCCGTGGAGGCGGCCCGGGACAACATGGTCCGCGCGCTCGGCCGCTCCCTTCCGCCGCCCGGCGGCCACGATCCGGTCAACGACGACCTCGCGCTGGCCGACTGGTTCATGGACCAGCTCGACGCCGATGTCCGGACCGTCGAGGCGAGCCGGGAGAGGGCGGCCGAGCTGCGGGCGCTCGCCACCGAAGCGGTGGACCGGCTCCCGGCCCGCCGTCCCGCCCCGGACCCGGCTCCGGCCCCGCTGCCCGTACCGGCCACCATGTCCGTACCCGTACCCGTACCGGCACCGGCCGTGCGCACCGGTACGGGCGGGCCCGCGTCGCCGCGGCGGAACGTGTTCGTGGTGCACGGCCGGGACGGGGCGCTGCGGACCGCGGTCTTCGACTTCCTGCGGGCCCTGGACCTGCGCCCGCTGGAGTGGGAGTCGCTGGTACGGACGACCGGCAGCACGGCACCGTTCCTCGGCGACGTGGTGGCCCAGGCACCCGCCCAGGCCCAGGCCGCGCTGGTGATCCTCTCGCCGGACGACGTCGTCCACCTCCATCCCGAACTGCACACCGACAACGAACACGACTACGAGACCGCGCCGACGCTCCAGCCGCGCCCCAATGTGCTGCTGGAGCTGGGCATGGTCCTCACCGCCTACCCGGAGCGGACGGTGATTCTGGAGATCGGCCGACTGCGGCCGATCTCCAGAATCACC
>NZ_MAUD01000034.1 GCF_001700515.1 Streptomyces lushanensis | reverse complement strand
GCCTTCATCATGTTGTCGCCGATGACCTTGCGCATCCGGGTCATCTTGACGGTCTGACCGCGCAGCGGCGACAACATGATGAAGGCGCTGCACTCGCAGGCCCAGCTCACCTCCGTGGTCGAGGTGGACATCACCAAGCTGATGCGGCTGCGGGCCCAGGCGAAGGAGTCCTTCGCCGCCCGCGAGGGCGTCAAGCTCTCCCCGATGCCGTTCTTCGTCAAGGCGGCGGCCCAGGCGCTGAAGGCCCACCCGGTCATCAACGCCCGGATCAACGAGGACGAGGGCACGATCACGTACTTCGACTCGGAGAACATCGGTATCGCGGTGGACTCCGAGAAGGGCCTGATGACCCCGGTCATCAAGGGCGCGGGCGATCTGAACATCGCCGGCATCTCCAAGAAGACCGCGGAGCTGGCGGCGGCCGTCCGGGCCAGCCGGATCACGCCGGACGATCTGGCCGGCGGGACCTTCACCATCAGCAACACCGGTTCGCGCGGTGCGCTGTTCGACACGATCATCGTGCCGCCGAACCAGGCCGCCATCCTGGGCATCGGCGCCACCGTCCGGCGTCCCGTGGTCATCGACCACCCGGACCTCGGCGAGACGATCGCGGTGCGCGACATGACGTATGTCGTCCTCTCCTACGACCACCGGCTGGTGGACGGCGCCGACGCCGCCCGCTATCTGACGGCGGTCAAGGCCATCCTCGAAGCCGGCGAGTTCGAGGTGGAGCTGGGCCTGTAGGGCCCGCGGACAGAAGCGCCCCGGAGTGAGCCGGGTCATGACAGTGCAGCCCCCGCCCGGATCCGCTCCGGGCGGGGGCGCCGTTGTAAGGGGCACGCGCCGTATTGTCTACACATCGACCGCTGCCACCGAGGAGCGCTTCATGGCCCAGCCCGTCATCCACTCGCTGCGGGAACAGATCCGCGAGCACATCGTGGACGGAATCGTCAGCGGTCGCTGGAAGCCGGGCGAGCGGATCGTGGAGCGGCGGATCGCGACGGAGCTGCAGGTCAGCCAGACACCGGTGCGCGAGGCGCTGCGCGAGCTGGAGAGTTTGCGGCTGATCGAGTCGGCCCCCAACAAGGGCGTACGGGTACGGAATCTGACCGCGGCCGATCTTGAGGAGAGCTATCCGGTACGGGCGGGCCTGGAGCAGATCGCCGCGGAGCTGGCGGCCGGGCGGCTCGCCGTGGACTGCTCCGCGCTGGAGCCGCATGTGACGGCGCTGTACGAGGCGGACCGCAACGCGGACGGCACGGCGCAGGTGCGGCACACCGTGGCCTTCCACCGGGAGCTGGTGCGGGCGGCCGGGAACAGCGTGCTGCTGCACACCTGGGAGGGGCTCGGCATCGAGGTGTTCACGGCCCTGTCGATCCGCTGGCTCGGGACCGTGCAGCAGTCGTACGCCGAGGAGCACCAGGAACTCGTCGAGGCGTTCCGCAGGTGTGATCCGCGGATCGGCACACTGGTGAAGGACCATGTGCTCGGATGCGCGCCGCGCGCCTGATTCACACCTTCTGTCACGATATGCAACCCGTCACTCGGTGCCCCCTCATACGGCACGGAATGCCAATTTCTTCCTGCTGAGAAGTTTTGCCCTTCAACCCTTTGATCGATCATCGATCAGCGACTTACAGTCATGAGCGGGCTGCACCCAGCCCTTCGCCCTGTCCTGCCAGACAAGGCTCTTCTCCACCCCCCTCCTGTCCGGAAGGCGGCGACCATGACCGACCCCGTAGGCAAACTCCCGAGCGAGCTGGACCAGCTCCCGGACCGTGATGCCGAGGAGACCGCCGAGTGGGCGGCCTCGCTCGACGCCGTGACCGAGCACGCAGGCCCCCACCGTGCCGCGTATCTGATGCGGCGGACCCTCCAGCACGCGGGAACGGCCGGGGTCCCGGTGCCGGCGCTGCTGGAGACCGACTATGTGAACACCATCCCGACCGCCGCCGAGCCCGCCTACGACGGCGACGAGGCGATGGAGGCCCGGATCACCGCCTGGAACCGCTGGAACGCGGCGGCGATGGTCACCCGTGGTGCCCGGCTCGGCGTCGGCGGCCACATCGCCACCTTCGCCTCGGCGGCCTGGCTCTACGAGACGGGCTTCAACCACTTCTTCCGCGGCAAGGAATCCCAGGAGTCTCCCGGCTCGGGCGACCAGCTCTACATCCAGGGCCACGCCTCCCCCGGTATCTACGCCCGCGCCTTCCTCGACGGCCGGCTGACCGAGGCCGATCTGGACAACTTCCGCCAGGAGGCGGGCGGCAGGGGACTGCCCTCGTACCCGCATCCGCGGCGGCTGCCCTGGCTCTGGGAGTTCCCCACCGTCTCCATGGGCCTCGGCCCGCTCTCGGCGATCTACCAGGCGCGCTTCAACCGCTATCTGGCCAACCGCGGGATCAAGGACACCTCCGCCTCGCACGTCTGGGCCTTCCTCGGCGACGGCGAGATGGACGAGCCCGAGTCGACGGCCGCACTGGCCCTCGCCTCGCGTGAGCAGCTCGACAATCTGACCTTCGTCATCAACTGCAATCTCCAGCGCCTCGACGGCCCGGTCCGCGCCAATTTCAAGATCGTGCAGGAGCTGGAGGCCCAGTTCCGCGGCGCCGGCTGGAACGTCGTCAAGTCACTGTGGGGCTCGGCCTGGGACGAGCTGTTCGCGCTGGACACCACGGGCGCGCTGGTACGCCGGCTGCGCCAGGTGCCGGACGCGCAGTTCCAGACGTACGCGACGCGTGATGTCGCCTACATCCGTGAGCACTTCTTCGGTGTCGACCCGGCGCTGATCGAGATGGCGAGGCTGCTGCCCGACGCCAGGATCGCCGAGTGTTTCTTCACCTCGCGCGGCGGCCACGAGGCCCGCAAGGTGTACGCGGCCTACCGCGCGGCGGTGGCGCACAAGGGCGCTCCGACCGTGATCCTGGCGCAGACGGTGAAGGGCTACACGCTCGGCTCGGGCTTCGAGTCGCGCAACGCCAACCACCAGATGAAGAAGCTCTCCGGCGAGCAGTTCCGCGCCATGCGCGATCTGCTGGACCTGCCGATCCCGGCGGCGAAGCTGGCCGAGGACCTGATGCCGTACGGCCACCCCGGCGCCGACTCGCCCGAGGTGCGCTATCTCCAGGAGCGCCGCGCGGAGCTGGGCGGTCCCGCACCGGCCCGGCGGGTGCATCCCGTCGTGCTGCCCGAGCCGTCCGACAAGCCGTTCCAGACGGTCTACAAGGGCTCGGGCAAGCAGTCGGTGGCGACCACCATGGCGTTCGTCCGGCTGATGAAGGACCTGATGCGGGACAAGGAGACCGGCAGGCGCTGGGTCCCCATCGTCCCCGACGAGGCCCGTACGTTCGGCATGGAGGCGCTGTTCCCGTCGGCCGGCATCTACTCGCCGCTGGGCCAGACGTACGATCCGGTCGACCGCGACCAGATCATGTACTACAAGGAGGCCAAGGACGGCCAGATCCTCAACGAGGGGATCACCGAGGCCGGTTCGATGGCCGACTTCATCGCCGCCGCGACGTCGTACGCGACGCACGGCGAGCCGATGATCCCGTTCTACATCTTCTACTCGATGTTCGGCTGGCAGCGCACGGGCGACCAGATGTGGCAGCTCGCCGACCAGCTCGGCAAGGGCTTCATCGTCGGCGCCACGGCGGGCCGTACGACACTGACGGGCGAGGGCCTCCAGCACGCGGACGGCCACTCGCACCTGATCGCGTCCACCAACCCGGCCTCGCTCAACTACGACCCGGCGTTCGCGTACGAGCTCGCGGTGATCGTCAAGGACGGTCTGCGGCGGATGTACGGCCCGGACGCCGAGAACGTCTTCTACTACCTGACGGTCTACAACGAGCCGATGCCGCAGCCCGCGATGCCGGAAGGCGTCGAGGAGGGCATCGTCAAGGGCCTGTACCGGTTCAGGGAGGGCGCTCCGGCGGCGGCCGACGCGCCGCGCACCCAGCTCCTGGCGTCGGGTACGGCGATCCACTGGGCGCTGGAGGCGCAGGAGCTGCTCGCCGCCGACTGGGGAGTCACGGCCGACGTCTGGTCCGCCACGTCCTGGGGCGAGCTGCGCAGGGACGCGATGGAGGCCGACGAGGCGCTGCTGCGCGGTGAGCAGCGGGTGCCGTACGTGACGCGCGTGCTCTCCGGCGCGCCGGGTCCCGTGCTGGCCGTCAGCGACTGGATGCGGCAGGTGCCCGACCAGATCAGCCAGTGGGTGGAGCAGGACTACACCTCGCTCGGCACGGACGGCTTCGGTCTCTCCGACACCCGCGTGGCGGCCCGCCGGTACTTCGGTGTCGACGCCGAGTCGATCGTGGTCGCCGCGCTGGCGCAGCTCGCCCGCAGGGGCGAGGTCAAACCGGAGCGGGTGGTCGAGGCGCGCGAGCGCTACGGCCTCTGACGCCCGGGGATTCCGACGGTACGGCTCCTCTCCCGGCACACCGGGTCCGGGAGAGGAGCCGCGCCGCGTTCCCGCGCGGCAGCGGCGGCACGCGCCGACGGGTCACGAGGCGAACCTGGGCAGCCACTTCACCTGGTAGTCGGGATGGCCCGCGTGCTCCGCGGCCATCTGCCGTACGACAAAGCCGAGCCCGACGGCCCGGCCGGAGGCGAAGTCGTAGGCGGGACGGTCGGTGTCCAGCGCCGCCACCTCCGTGTACTCGTCCAGCAGCACCCTGCTGGTCTCGATACGGCGGAGCGTGTACGCCGGGTCCTGACGCGCGATGTGCTGGTCGTAACCGCGTGTCCGCACGCTGAACGCGATCCCGCCCGTGCGGTCGTGGACCTCACCGGGCAGCTCCGGCGGACACCGCCAGCTCTCCGCGCCGGCCTCTCTCGCGATCCGCTCCTCCTCGTCGAGGCGTGCCCGGACGAAGGCCACCAGGTCGGCGTTGTGGTCAGTCATCAGGTTCCCGGTCCTTTGCCGTCTCGCTCCCGCTCCCGGGCGGGAGCAGTCCGCCGCCCGTGCGCGATCCATGCGTGATCTATACGGGATCTGCTCGCGTATGCGCCACTTATCATGGAATCAGGCCACGGCAATTGGCCAACCGCTTCCACGGGTGGCCGAACTGCCCGGCATCATGGAGTCATGCGCGCTGCCCGGCTGATCAAGATGGTTCTCCTCCTCCAGTCCAGACCGTCCATGACCGCCGCCGAGCTGGCCCGGGAGCTGGAGGTCTCCGAGCGGACCATCACACGTGACGCCCAGGCGCTCTCCGAGGCGGGCGTGCCGGTCTACGCGGACCGTGGCAGGAGCGGCGGCTACCGGCTGATCGGCGGCTACCGTACGCGGCTGACCGGTCTCGCGCGCGGTGAGGCCGAGGCGCTGTTCCTCTCCGGAGTGCCGGGCGCGCTGCGCGAGATGGGCCTCGACGACATCTCGTCGGCGGCCCGGCTGAAGGTGTCGGCGGCGCTGCTGCCCTCGCTGCGGGACGCCTCGGACTCGGCGGCGCAGCGCTTCCATCTCGACGCGCCCGGCTGGTACAGCGAGCCCCGGACACCCGAACTGCTGCCCGCGATCGCCGAGGCGGTGTGGGACGACCGGCTGGTCGACGCCCGTTACCGGCGCCGGGACACGGAGGTGGAGCGGGAGCTCGCGCCGTACGGTCTCGTGCTCAAGGCCGGGATCTGGTATCTGTGCGCCGGTACGGAAGGGACGTTCCGGGTCTACAGGATCGACCGGTTCACCGCCGTGGAGCCCAAGAAGGAACGTTTCGTCAGAGATGAGTGCTTCGATCTGCCCACCTTCTGGGAGGAGCAGTCGGCGGAGTTCGCGCGCTCCCTGCTCGCCACGCGGATCGTCGTACGGCTCTCGGCGGACGGTGCCCGCAGGCTGCCGTACATCGTGGACCGCGCCGCCGCCCACGAGGCGATCGCGGCCGCGGAACCGGTCGACGGCGACGGGCTGTTGACGCTCACGCTGCCGGTGGAGTCGGAGGAGGTCGCGTTCTCCCAGCTGCTGACGCTCGGCCCGGACGCGGAGATCCTGGAACCGGCGGCCCTGCGGAGCCGCTTCGCGGATGCGGCGGAGCGGATGCGCGCGCTGTACGGGTGAGGGTGAGCCGGACGGGTTCTCAAGAAACCCCCGTGATTTGTGCGGCTCCGCGTGCGCGGCCCTCCGCCAAGCACGATGCTTGACCCGTGATGGACGAGACGGAGTTCTGGGAGATCATCGACAGCACCCGCGAAGCCGCCGAGGGAGACCCGGAGGACCACGCGGATCTGCTGGTCGAGCGGCTGCTGACGCTCGATCCCGACTCCGTGCTCGACTTCGCGCGCCATTTCGAGTCCCGCTACAACCGCGCCTACCACTGGGATCTGTGGGGCGCCGCCACCGTGCTGCTGGACGGCGCGAGCGACGACGCCTTCGACTACTTCCGCTGCTGGCTGATCGGTCAGGGCCGCGAGATCTTCGAGGGCGCGGTGCACGAGCCCGACAGCCTCGCCGAACTCCTGGACGAGTTCGACGAGGACCTCGACGGGGACGGCGAGGAGCTGGGATACGCGGCGGACGAGGCGTACGAACAGCTCACCGGAGTGGTGGCGCCCGATCTGGGGATCCCGCCGCAGACCGCGGAGCCGCAGGGCACACCCATGGACTTCGAGGACGACACGGCACTCGCGGAGCGGTTCCCACGGCTGTGGGAGCGCTTCGGGGACCGGCTCGGGCAGGAGCCGCGGGGGGTCGGCCAGGAGGAGCGGGAGGACGAGGTGGAGGACGTGGAGGAAGTGGAAGTGGAGGACGCGCGGGAGGGACGGGAGCGCCGGACGGGACGGTAGACCCGGGGCGGTCCGCTCCCCGCTCCGGCAGGGCGGCCCCCCGCTCCGTTCCGTCGCCGGCCGCTTCGTAGCCGATCCGCCCGGTCCGCCCCGTCCGCCAGGTCCCCCGGTCAGGCTGGTCCTCCGACGCGTCCAGCCTCACCGACGCGTCTAGCCGGTCCGGTCGGTCAGGGAAAGCGCCATGAACACGTCGTCGATGTACTGCCCGTCCCGGCAGAACTCCTCCGGCATGATTCCCTCGACGGCAAAGCCCTCCGACTCGTACAGGCTCCGCGCCGCGGTGTTGTGTCCCAGCACCCGCAGCGTGAGCCGCCGTGCGCCCTGGTTGCGCGCGTGCACCGCCGCCGCGCGCAGCAGGGCGCGCGCCACACCACGGCCGCGCGCCCACTCGTACACCGCGAGGCCCTGTATCTGCCGTACATGCGCCTGAGTGGCGTGCGGCGAGGGCCGCGCCACCCGGATGTACCCGGCCATCCGGTCCTCCGCGCCCTCGATCCCGACCTCGGCGACGAGGTAGTCCTCGGGCACATGACCGGAGTCGAAGAAGGGAGGGAAGGGAGGCTGTGGTTCCGGTGTCACGGCGTGCAGCGGTGACCAGGTCGACCGGTCCAGTTCGGTCAGTGCCTCGTCGTCCTGGAGGGTGGCGGGACGGATCTGTGGCGCGGACATGGCGCGTTGTACGGACATGGCGCAACTGTGCCATGGAGCCGCACGGGGCAGGATGGAAGCATGAGGATCGCGGTCACCGGCTCCACCGGTCTCATCGGTACGGCACTTGTACGCTCCCTGCGCGCCGACGGCCATGACGTCGTACGCCTGGTGCGGCACCCCTCGCGCACGGGCGACGAGGTGGAGTGGGATCCCTTGCGGCAGTACGTCGACGTGCGCGGTCTGCACGGCTGCGAGGCCGTCGTCCATCTCGCGGCGGCCGGGATCGCCGACCGCCGCTGGACCGAGGCGTACCGCAAGGAGATCCGGGACAGCCGGGTCCTCGGCACGGCCGCCGTCGCGGAGGCCGTCGCCGCACTGGACGAGCGGCCACGGGTACTGGTCTGCGGCTCCGCCATCGGCTTCTACGGAGACACCGGCGACCGCGCGGTCGACGAGGACGCGCCGCCGGGAGACGGCTTTCTGCCCTCGCTCTGTGTGGAGTGGGAGGAGGCCGCCCAGGCCGCGCAGGAGGCGGGCGTGCGGACGGTGTTCGCCAGGACCGGACTGGTGGTCTCCCGCGCGGGCGGCGCCTGGGGACGGCTGTTCCCGATCTTCCGCGCGGGACTGGGCGGGCGGCTCGGCGGAGGAGACCAGTACTGGAGCTTCATCGCGCTGCACGACGAGGTCGCGGCGCTGCGGCATCTCATCGACACCGAGACGCTGGAGGGGCCGGTGAATCTCACCGCGCCGGAGCCGGTCACCAACCGTGAGGTCGTGGCGGCGATGGGGCGTGTGCTGCACCGGCCGACGCCGTTCCCGGTCCCGGCGGTGGCACTGCGGGCGGTGCTCGGCGAGCTGTCGCAGGATGTGCTGGGCAGCCAACGGGTGCTCCCGGCGCGCCTGCTGGAGTCGGGCTTCACCTTCGCGTTCCCGACCATTGACGAGGCGATCCGCGCGGCGTAGGCGAGCGACAGGTCCTCCCCGGCCGGAACGGGCGCGCACCCCCCATGCACCGGTGACCCCGGCCACGCGCGTCCGACACGCGGCCCTTCCTTTTCTAGGCTCGTCGGGACTCGACCGGACCGGGACCCGGACCCGACCGGAACCCGACCGGAACCCGACCCGGACCCAGCACCGCCTGGACACCGCTCCCGGCGTTCCGGGGTTCGGGCGTTCCAGGGCCTGACGAAGGCCATCAGCAACCCCACCAGCCGCGCCGACCTCGGGGAGGGGCCGTGCTCAGCACCGCACACCGCTCGACCGCACAGCAGGCGGACGTCGTCATCATCGGAGCCGGGCTCGCAGGTCTGTCGGCCGCCCGACATCTGACCAGCTCAGGTGTGAAGGTCAGGGTCCTGGAGGCCGCTCCGCGCGTGGGCGGCCGTATGGTCACCGACGAGGTGGACGGCTTCCGGCTCGACCGCGGCGGACAGCTTCTCACCACCTCGTATCCGGAGCTGCTGCGCACTCCGGGCCTGGACGGCGTGGGGCTGCGGAAGTTCTCGCCGGGTGTGCTCGTGCACAGCGACGGACGGAACTACCGGACCGGGGCCGTCGGGAGCGCGCGGAGCGCACTGACCGTGGCGCGCGCCCTGGCGAGCGCCCCCCGGCCGCCGCTGGGCGGCGCGGTCGACCAGGCCCGGCTCGGCGCAGCTCTCAGCCGTCTCGCGGCGACCCCGACGCGACGGCTGCTGGCCCGTCCCGAACGTACCGCCCTGGAGACCCTGTCGGCGCGCGGGCTGCCCGCCCGTACCGTCAACGGCTTCGTGCGCCCGCTGCTGTCCGCGCTGCTCTGCGATCCCGGTCTCGGGACGTCCAGCCGCTGCGCCGATCTCGCGCTGCGCGCGTTCGCCCGTGGCCGGATGTTCGTCACGGCGGGCGGCGCCGGCGCGCTGCCCGAGCTGCTCGCCCGGACGCTGCCGGAAGGCACCGTCAACACGGACGTCTGTGTCACGGACGCGTCCATCAGCGGTGTCACCACCAAGGAGCACGGAGAGTTCGGCTGCCGCGCGCTCGTCCTGGCGACCGGCGCGCGGGCGGCGGCCGAACTGCTGCCGGGGCTGCGGGTGCCGGACTTCCACCCGGTGACGGTCCTGCACCACACCGCGCCGGTACCGCCGATGACCGATCCGGCGCTGCTGCTGGACGCCGACGGCGGCGGCCCGGTCGCGTACACCGCCGTGATGAGCGCGGTCGATCCCTCGCGGGCCCCGGCCGGCCGCGTGCTGGTCTCCTCGACGGTGCTCGGCACGCCTCCGCCGGCCGCCGCGCTCGACCGCTCGGTCCGCGCCCATCTCACAAAGCTGTACGGGACGTCCACCGACGACTGGGAGCTGCTGGCCGTCCACCACGATCCGGAGGCGGTGCCCGCGATGCCGCCGCCGCACGATCTGCGGCGCCCGGTACGGCTGTTGTCGGGGCTGTACGTGTGCGGCGACCACCGTGACACGAGCACGGTCCAGGGCGCGCTCTTCTCGGGCCGCCGCGTCGCCCACGCGATCCTGCGCGATCTGGGCGTACACCCGGAGTACGAGACCGCGTCCCTGCCCGCGGTGGCGTAGGGCATCGCGGCGGCTTCAGCTCCGGTCCCGTCCGGCGCCGACAACCCCGGACGGGACCGGCTTCATACGGTGTGCGGCATACGGCGTGCGGTGCGGGCTGGGGCGTGGGCGACGCGGGCTCGGACCGACGCGGGCTCGGGCTCGGACCGGGGCGTTCGGGTACGGGTTCGGACCGGGGCCCGGCGTCAGCCGAGTGCCGCGATCCGGTCGCGGTAGTTCCGTACGGCCGCCGCGTCCCGGTAGGGCTCCAGGCGCCGTTCGAAGTCCCGTACGTACTCCACCGCCCGCGCCGACCGCATCTCGGTCGACTGCTTGGCCGCCTCCGCGCCCAGCAGACACGCCTGGTCCAGCTCACCGAGGCCGAGCCGGGCGCAGGCGAGCACCACCCGGCAGAAGAGCCGGCTGCGGGCGTACGCCGGAGCGCGCAGCTGGAGCGAGCGCTCGGCGTGCTGCACGGCCGCGCGGTACTGCTGGAGATCCCGGTAGCAGTGCCCGAACTCGTCCGCGAGCTGCGCCTCGTCGAAGAAGCGGGCCCAGTGCGGTACCTCGTCGCCGGGCCGCGCCGACTCCAGCGCGCGTTCGGACCGTACGAGCGAGGCGGTGCACGCCCGTGCCTCGCCGAGCACACCGTGCCCGCGCGCCTCGGCCGCGTGCAGCAGCGCCTGGACGACCGGTGGCGCGGAGCCGCCGACGCCCTGCTGGGCCACCCGCGCGAGCTGGACCGCCTCCCGGCCATGGCCGAGATAGACGGCCTGCCGGCTCATGGTGATCAGGACGTACGAGCCGTAGGCGCGGTCCCCGGCCGCCTGGGAGAGCCGTAACGCCTGGACGAAGTAGCGCTGGGCGAGACCGTGGGCGGCGATGTCGTACGAGGTCCAGCCCGCCAGCCGGGTCAGATGGGCCGCCGCGGCGAACAGCCTGCGGCCGGTGGTCTCCCCGTACAGACCGCGCAGCATCGGCTCCGCCTCGTGCTCCAGATAGCGGACGAGCGCCTGCCGGGCATGGCCCCCGCCGTAGGTCTGGTCGAGGGAGCAGAAGAGGTCGCCGACGGAGCGCAGGGCGGCCACATCGCCCAGGGTGACCCGCTGGCCCGCCGCGCGTTCGGTACGGGGTTTGGGGACGGTGGCGGGCCGGCCCTGCGCGGGCACCCGGGCGGCGGCCTCCTGGCCGCCGCTGTCGTGACCGCGGGCGTCGCCGTTCTCAGGACCGCGGCCGGCGGTGTGCGTGTCGAGGCCGGGATGGCCGACCCGTTCGTCCGCGCGTCCGATCAGCCAGTCGCGGCTGGGAACGACCAGCCCGGCCGGGGTGAACGCGATCTTGCGCAGTTCGGAGTGGCTGCCGGAGTCCTTGCGCCACAGTCCGCCGACGATGTCGACGGCCTCCTCGGGCGAGGAGGCGAATTCGAGACCCGCGTAGACCGGCGCACAGGCGTCCAGCCCCAGATCCTGTGCGGAGAGCCGACGGCCGAGACGGCGGGTGAACACCTCGGCGATCAGCGCGGGAGTGGTGCCACGGGGCTGCTGTCCACGCAGCCAGCGTGTCACCGACGTCTTGTCGTACCGCAGATCCAGGCCGTGTTCGAGACCGAGCTGGTCCACCCGGCGGGCGAGACCTGCGTTGGAGAATCCGGCTTCCGCGATGAGCGCGGCGAGCTGGCGGTTGGGGATGCGCTGCGGAGGTCGTTCCGACATCAGCTGTACGGTCTCCTGCCTTCCGGGCCCGGGGAGCAGCCCATATGGAACGGCGCGAATTTAGCGGTAGTGAACGCCTCCGCCATGACCTTCGCGCCACATTCATCCGATCGTGTGAGGATCAAGGACCTCGCTGACGGGAGTACCCGTGGAGGGTGCCGCGGCGTGGACCCCAGGAGCCGCCCGACGGGGTCCATGAGCGTCCCTGGAACACCTGCCCGGCCGCGCCGCCGGGAGCCGCCGTACAGTGGCGGGGGCGCGACACGTGCACGATGAAGGTTCTGAGGAGGCTGCCGTGGGTGAGCTGCGGTTCGTCCGACTGGGATTCGGCGAGCGGGCCGTCGAGTACCGGGAGGCATGGCAGGAGCAGCGACGGGTCCACGCGGCCCGGTTCACGGACGGGATTCCCGACACCTGTCTGCTGCTGGAACATCCGCCGGTGTATACGGCCGGACGGCGCACGGCCGACAGCGAGCGCCCGCTCGACGGCACTCCCGTCGTCGACGTGGACCGCGGCGGGAAGATCACCTGGCACGGTCCCGGCCAGCTCGTGGGCTATCCGATCCTCAAACTGCCGCGTCCCGTCGATGTGGTGGCCCATGTCCGCCGTCTCGAAGACGCGCTGATCCGTGCGGTCGCGGAGTTCGGCCTGGAGACCTCCCGCGTCGAGGGACGCAGCGGGGTGTGGGTGCTCGGCGATCCGGTGCACGAGCGTCCCGCGCCCGGCGGTCTGTCGCTGGACTTCGATCCGCGGCCGGCGGACGAGGAGTTCGACCCGCGGCTGAACGGTCCCGAGTACGCGCCGTCCAAC
This sequence comes from Streptomyces lushanensis, assembly GCF_001700515.1. GTDB lineage: Bacteria > Actinomycetota > Actinomycetes > Streptomycetales > Streptomycetaceae > Streptomyces > Streptomyces lushanensis. Next base: position 15,129 of record NZ_MAUD01000034.1, on the reverse strand, counting down.
GCCGGCCAGCGCCGGGAGGACCGGAAGCTGGCGGCGATCGGCATCCGGGTCGCCAAGGGCGTGACCATGCACGGCTTCGCGCTCAACGTGAACCCCGACAACACCTGGTTCGACCGGATCGTGCCGTGCGGGATCCGGGACGCGGGCGTCACCTCGCTCGCGAACGAACTGGGCCGGGACATCACCATCGCGGAGGTCCTTCCCGTGGTGGAGAAACATCTGCGGGACGTGCTGGAGGGCGCGGAGCTCAAGCCGCGCGAGATCGAGCGCGCGAGCGCGTAGGTCCTGTCCGGCCATGGCCCGCGCGACCCACGCACGGCCCCCGCGCAGCCGCCGCACGGCTGCTGCGCGCACACAGCCACCGCGGCTGCGGCCGTACCGGTTCCGGCGCGGTCGGCCGGTGCGCGGCGCATGGGAATGCGCCCCTCTGGCCATGGGTTGTCCTGACGTAATGCCACGCAAATATCGGGCGTAACCTGGTGTTCGCCGAAGAATCGAATGCCGCGCCAGCAGAGAGAGGTGCCGGACGTGTCCGCTGTCGCACCCGACGGACGCAAGATGCTGCGTCTGGAGGTCCGGAACAGCCAGACCCCCATCGAGCGCAAGCCCGAGTGGATCAAGACCCGGGCGAAAATGGGACCCGAGTACCAGCAGCTCCAGAAGCTCGTGAAGGGCGAAGGACTGCACACGGTCTGCCAGGAGGCGGGCTGTCCGAACATCTTCGAATGCTGGGAGGACCGCGAGGCCACCTTCCTCATCGGCGGCGACCAGTGCACGCGGCGCTGTGACTTCTGCCAGATCGACACGGGCAAGCCGGCCGACCTCGACCGCGACGAACCGCGCCGGGTGGGCGAGTCCGTCGTCACCATGGATCTGAACTACGCCACGATCACCGGTGTCGCCCGCGACGACCTGGCCGACGGCGGTGCCTGGCTGTACGCGGAGACGGTGCGCCAGATCCACACGCTGACGGCGCGGCGCGAGGCGGGCGGCACGAAGGTCGAGCTGCTGATCCCCGACTTCAACGCGGTGCCCGAGCAGCTCGCCGAGGTCTTCTCGTCCCGCCCCGAGGTGCTCGCGCACAACGTCGAGACCGTGCCGCGCATCTTCAAGCGCATCAGGCCCGGCTTCCGGTACGAGCGTTCGCTGGAGGTGATCACGCGCGCCCGGGAGGCGGGTCTGGTCACCAAGTCCAATCTGATCCTGGGCATGGGCGAGGAGCGCGCGGAGGTCAGCGAGGCGCTGCGGCATCTGCACGAGGCGGGCTGCGAGCTGATCACGATCACGCAGTATCTGCGGCCCTCCGTACGGCACCACCCGGTCGAGCGCTGGGTGAAGCCGCACGAGTTCGTGGAGCTGAAGGAGGAGGCCGAGGAGATCGGCTTCTCCGGTGTGATGTCGGGGCCGCTGGTGCGGTCCTCGTACCGCGCGGGCCGGCTGTACCAGCAGGCGATCGAGCGGCGCGGCGAGGCGGTCACGGGCGCTCCGGTCACGGTCACGGGCACGGCGGCGGCCGGAGCCGCGGCGGGCGTCCGGGCGGTGTGAGCCGGGGGCTGTGCCGGAGGCGGGCGGTGTGAGCCGGGGCCTGACGGTGTGAGCCGGGGCCGGGCGGTGCGCGGGAGCGCCCTCGTGGTGGAGGTCGCCGTGGACGTCGCGTGGGCATCGCGGTGCCGGGGGCCAAGTGGCGTACGCGCGACCTCGATCGGCTCTTCGCGCGGACCCGTGTGAATCCGAGCACAAGCGGCTCCCGGGCGGCCCCGCGTGATCGCGGAGCCGACCACGCAGCGGCCGGGCCCGACCGTGCCGCGGCCCGTGCGCTCCCCGCAGGTCGGGGGCCGCGTACGGGCCGCGGCGGCGTTTTCCGGCCGTCCACGGCCCCCGTGTCCGGGCCGTATCCGGCTCATACCTGGCGCGTACCCGGGTTTCATTCGCGTTTGACCGGTCGGTCACGCCCTGGTAACACCAGTGAGTGACTCTGGTTCTACGCACCGCGCACGCTCGTGCACACCGCACCAGACCCGCTCGTGAGGGGATCGACATCATGCAGGACGCGCCGGTTCGACCCGTCACCGAAGTGCCGGTACGACCCGTCACCAAGGCGACGTCCGCCACGCCCCGTACCACCGCGGTGCGGCCCTCCGTGACCGGCGCGCTGCGCGCCGTCGAGTCCCTGCTCCTGAGCGGCGGCCAGCGCACGGCCCGTCGCAACGCCTGGACGGCCGTCCTGGAGGACCGCCGCAGGGCCAAGGACCGGGTCGAGGCGCAGCACGTAATGGAGGCCGTGTCGAAGGCCACTTCCCGCGCCACGTAAACTCTGGGCATGGCGAGGAAGGAAAACGCAGACACTGCTGCGAACCCGGGGCGACTGAAGCAGATCGCTCTTACCTACAAGATGACCCGACGGGCCGACTCAAAGGTCGGTCTTGTCGTCGCTGGTGTGGGAATCGTCACCTTCGGTGTCTTCCTCGCGATCGGCTTCTTGATCGGCCATCCCGTCTATCTGGGGATCCTGGGCTTCATCCTGGCCTTCCTCGCGATGGCGATCATCTTCGGCCGACGGGCGGAGAGGGCGGCCTTCGGGCAGATGGAGGGCCAGCCGGGCGCGGCGGCGGCGGTCCTGGAGAACGTGGGCCGGGGCTGGACGACCACACCGGCGGTGGCGATGAACCGCAACCAGGACGTCGTCCACCGGGCCGTCGGCAAGGCGGGCATCGTGCTGGTGGGCGAGGGCAACCCGAACCGGGTGAAGACGCTGCTCGCGGCCGAGAAGAAGCGGATGGCGCGCATCGTGGTGGACGTGCCGGTGCACGACATCATCGTCGGCGACGGCGAGGGCCAGGTGTCGCTGAAGAAGCTGCGCACGGCCATGCTGAAGCTGCCGCGGGTGCTCGCGGGCCCGCAGGTGACCGCGGCCAACGACCGGCTGCGGGCGATGGGCGACCTGATGAGCAATATGCCGCTGCCGAAGGGGCCGATGCCGAAGGGCATGAGGATGCCACGAGGCGGAAAGACGCGCTGAGGCGGGCGGCACGGCGGCGGTACGGACGGGCGGGTGCGGGACGGTCGACAGACGCACGCGCGGGACGACGGACCGACGCGAGACGGACGGACGAGAGGGCGGCCCCGGGAGAACCGGGCCGCCCTCTCACACGTGTCGCCGCCCACACGTATCGCCGCCCCCGCTGACGTATCGCGCGCCTCTCAGGCGTAATCGCGCCACAGGCGTATCGCGTCCCCGTGGTACGTATCGCGTCTCCGTCGTACCGCGCGCCGCGCGGACGTGCCTGGACGCGCGCCCGGCGGACCTGTCACTCGCCTCACTCACCCCGCCCGCGGAGGGTGCGCGGAGGGTGCCTGGACGTTCCTCTCGGGGAACGGCTCAGATCCGCACCCCGACGGTCAGATCCGCACCTGTACGGAGCGGGAGAGCCGGTCGTGCAGCCCGCGCCCGTCGCGGTCCCAGATGAGGGCCGGGATGGCGAGGCACAGCAGGACGCTGCGGATGAGCACGCGGCCGAGGCCGAGCCGGTCGCCGTTCTCGGCGACGACACGCAGACGGAAGAGCCGCTTGCCGGGGGTGAAGCCGACCGTACCGACGGTGAGCACGCTCAGGACGAGCAGGACGCCGAGGGCCCAGTTGCCGGCTGCCTGCCAGTCACGGCCGGCGAGCAACCCGTATGCGATCAGCAGGCAGAGCGCCCAGTCGACGAAGAGGGCGCCGAAGCGGCGTCCGATCGGGGCCACCGAGCCCGGTCCGTGCTCCGGAAGACCCAGTCGCTCGCCTCGGTGACCGAAGTCGACGCCCATGTCCTCGGCGGCCGTACGGGGGCCGGAGAGCCACGATCCGATTGCTTGCCTGTTGTCCACCCGACCACGGTACTGCGAGGCCGCGGGGGCTCCTGGAGAGGGGGTGCGGGAGCGCCGTACGCCCCGGCGCGCACCCGGGCTGGTTAACTTCGGCGAAACAAATGGGTCATGCTTGAGAAATCCCGGAAACCTATGGTCGGGTCCAGCGTGTGCCACCGCACTGGCCGCACGACCGAGCGACAACCCCCGCCCCTCCTCGGGACGGGAGGAGGAGGAGCTGGATGTTCCAGAACGCCGACGAGGCCAAGAAATTCATCGCGGACGAGGAAGTCAAGTTCGTCGACGTCCGCTTCTGCGACCTGCCTGGCGTGATGCAGCACTTCACGATCCCGGCGAAGTCGTTCGACCCGGCGGAAGAGCTGGCCTTCGACGGCTCGTCCATCCGTGGCTTCCAGGCCATCCACGAGTCGGACATGGCGCTGCGTGCCGACCTGTCGACCGCCCGTGTCGACTCGTTCCGCCGCGACAAGACGCTGAACATCAACTTCTTCATCCACGACCCGATCACGGGCGAGCAGTACAGCCGCGACCCGCGCAACATCGCCAAGAAGGCGGAGGCCTATCTCGCCTCCACCGGCATCGCGGACACCGCGTACTTCGGCCCGGAGGCCGAGTTCTACGTCTTCGACAGCGTGCGTTTCAACACCACCGCGAACGAGGGCTTCTACCACATCGACTCCGAGGCCGGCGCCTGGAACACCGGAGCGGTCGAGGACAACCGCGGCTACAAGGTCCGCTACAAGGGCGGCTACTTCCCGGCTCCGCCGGTCGACCACTTCGCCGACCTGCGCGCCGAGATCTCCCTGGAGCTGGAGGCGTCCGGCATCCAGGTCGAGCGCCAGCACCACGAGGTGGGCACCGCCGGCCAGGCGGAGATCAACTACAAGTTCAACACGCTGCTCGCCGCCGCCGACGACCTGATGCTCTTCAAGTACATCGTGAAGAACGTCGCCTGGCGCAACGGCAAGACCGCGACCTTCATGCCCAAGCCGATCTTCGGTGACAACGGCTCCGGTATGCATGTCCACCAGTCGCTGTGGCAGGGCGGCACCCCGCTCTTCTACGACGAGCAGGGCTACGCGGGCCTCTCGGACACCGCCCGCTACTACATCGGCGGCATCCTCAAGCACGCTCCGTCGCTGCTGGCGTTCACCAACCCGACGGTGAACTCGTACCACCGCCTGGTCCCCGGCTTCGAGGCCCCGGTCAACCTGGTCTACTCGCAGCGCAACCGCTCCGCGGCCATGCGCATCCCGATCACGGGCTCCAACCCGAAGGCCAAGCGCGTCGAATTCCGCGCCCCGGACCCGTCCTCGAACCCGTACCTGGCCTTCTCGGCCCTCCTCCTCGCGGGCCTCGACGGCATCAAGAACAAGATCGAGCCGGCCGAGCCGATCGACAAGGACCTCTACGAACTGGCCCCCGAGGAACACGCGGGCGTCCCCCAGGTCCCCACCTCCCTCCCGGCCGTCCTCGAAGCCCTGGAAACGGACAACGAATACCTCCAGGCCGGCGGCGTCTTCACCTCGGACCTCATCGAGACCTGGATCGACTACAAGCGCACCAAGGAAATCGCCCCCATCCAACTCCGCCCGCACCCGCACGAGTTCGAGCTGTACTTCGACATCTAGGCCGAAGGTACCGCTGACCTGCGGCAAGGCCTTCTAGGCTGCTGCCCGGGGTACAACGGGGGCACTCCCCCAAGATGTTCCGCGACGCAAGGCCGTCGACCGCCGCCGACAGGGCGCGGCCGACGGCCTTCTTCGTGCGCTCCTCGCTGGCGGGCATCAGATGCGTGTACGTGCGCAGCGTGAAGCCCGAGTCTGAGTGGCCGAGATACTCGGAGAGTGCCTTGACGCTCTCGCCCGCGTCGAGCAGCACGCTCGCGTAGTGGTGGCGGAAGGCGTGCATGCCGTAGCTACGAGCTTCGCCGTACTTCTCGCCCTCGGGCTTCGCCTCGATGACGCCTGCCTTGGCAAGGGCGGGCTTCCAGACGTAAGTGTTGAAGTAGTTGCGGTTGACTGCCTTGGTCTCGCGCGAGGTGAAGAGTAGATCAACGGTGACCGGCTTCCCGTCTGGCACGGCCCACGGCAGCGTGACCGTGACGGCGCGGGCGGGCCGGGCCGCCAAATGCGCGGCAACTGCCTCACCGATCTTTGACGGCAAAGGCACGTCGCGTTCCTTCTGGCCCTTGGGCAGCGCGAAGACGAGCCGCTTGCTCACGTGCTTGACCTGACGGCGGACGTGCACGACTCCCCGAAGGAAGTCGATGTCCCCCACCGCGAGGCCGAAGATCTCGCCCTGCCGCAGCCCGCACCCCGCGCCGATGACCGCCATGCAGGCGTACGCGTCCGGAAGGGCGCCGACGACCGACAGCACGCGTTCCGAGGACCACGGCTGCACCCGGGGCCGGTTCTCCTTCGGGAGGCGTATTGAGCCCGCGCGACAGGGGTTGCGGGCGATGAGGCCGTCGTCCACAGCCGCTCCCAGCATGCCGGAAAGGTTCGCGAAAATGACCTTCACGTAGCTGGCGGCCAGCTTGTCCTTCTCCAACCGGCTGACCCATGCCTGGAGCATGGACGGTCGCAGCGCACGGAGTTGGTGGCTGCCGAGGTGCGGGAGAACGTGCAGGCGTATGCGCAACTCGGCCGCACCGCGCAGGCGAGGAGATCCGGCAGGCCCTCGACCGGCGCGGCCCGGAGGCGGGCCGCAGCAACGCCCTCGACCGGCTCGGTCTCGCGGAGGTCTACTTCCTCGGCGGCGACCTGACCGCCGGGTGCCAGGAGACTCACGCCGCGCTGGATGTCGCCGAGCGGGTGCAGTCCGGACGCGTACGGGAGGGCATGGCGTGGCTCTACTCGTACACCGTCGGACATGGCGCGTCCCGCCCGGTCCGGGAAGCCCGGGCCAGACTCCGCGAACAACTCGCCGACTGATGAAGCCGCTTGAGAAAGAGGAAGAAGCCACAGTGACGACTCTTGCCGTAACGGGCCACATGGATCTCACGGACGCATCGGTCCCCTTGGTCCGCGACACGCTGCGAGACCTGCTCGCCGGATACAGCGGCCCGGATCTGGTCGGGGTCTCCTGCATCGCCGCCGGATCGGACAGCCTCTTCGCCGAAGCCGTACTCGCGGCCGGCGGCCGTCTCGTAGCGGTGATCCCCTCCCAGGACTACCGCCAGACAAAGGTCAAGCCCCAGCACGCTCCCCTCTTCGACAAGCTCATTGAGGCCGCCGATGAAGTGCTGATCATGCCCTTCGAAACGGCCGGCCGAGAGGCATACGAAGCAGCCAACCGCGTACTCCTGGACCGCGCCGACCGCCTGGTCGCCGTCTGGAACGGCCAACCCCCAGGCGGCAAGGGCGGCGGCACAGCCGACGTGGTCCTAGACGCCCGCACCGCAGACATCCCAGTCAACGTGGTGTGGCCGGAGGGCGCCGAGCGCATCGGGGCCTAGGACGCTGTTTCACGTGGAGGGCGTCTGAGTTCAGTTCGACCGTAGACTCGGACGATGGACACCGCATCAGTCATCGCGCTCATCGCACTTTTGATCTCGGTTCCCTCTGCTCTCGTCACCTTTCGGTACAGCCACAAGCAAACCGAAGCAGCCGCGAGAGCAAACGCTCTCACTGAGCGAGCACAACGTGAACAGGCAGAGCCATACGTCATCGCCGACATCCGGCCGAGAGTACCCGGGTCATCGCTACTAGTTTTCATCATCGAAAACATCGGGCCGACTCTCGCCCGCGATGTCCAACTGTCCGTCGACCCTCCTCTGCGGACAACTCTCGGTGCGGAGAGAGAGGCAATTCTCAACCAAGCGGTTACCAGGAAGATCGCTGCGCTGCCCCCTGGTCGGCGACTTCCTTTCGTCATGGACGTTGGCCACAAAGTGTTCTCTTCAGACCTTCCGCTCCTCTACACGGTCAAGGTCGAGGCCGCCGGACCCTTCGGCGTCATGGAGCCGCTGACCTACGTTATTGACCTTGAGATTCTGAGAAATACCGGGTTGGACACTGAGTCTTTGGAATGGAGCACCCACATTCTTGCCGAGCAATCGAAGAAGTCGGCCAGATCTCAAGAGCAGCAGGCAGACGCTCTCAGGAGCCTCACAAGGCATGTCATCGAGACATCTGCGCGGGCCCACGAGGAAGAGACTCCAACGGTCAATTAAGGGAGTCGGTGTCAACACCACGCCACGGCCATCCCAATACACTTGTCTTCCCAACGCCGCTACCTTGGCCTATAGGTCCGCATCGTGAAGCTGGGGCTCAGATGGGAGAGGGAGCCAGGCAAGGGCTTTGTGCCTGGCAGTCCCCAAGGGTGGGAATGCCTCCCGCAGGGTTCACCCCTTGGGCGGGGCGTCGCTCCGCATACAGAAACCCCATGTATGCCGCCCAGCGGACCCATCGGCGCCATGTCAAGGCGCCGTGCGGGGTCCGTACCCCACCTGCCCGACCATGCTCAGAGCGTCAGTACGCCCACTGCGGCCACTGCGGCCACGATCCAATGTCTCCTCAGTAGCCCGAGTGCACCGGAGCCCTCTGATCCAGACGCTTCCATCCCTTACATCTGAGCTTCATGGATCCGCCCTCACAGGTCCTCGCTTGAGGCATCGGGATCGTACAGAGCTTCCGCAGGGCCCGAGCCGGGGGCACACGCAGGGCACACCGGGGTCAAAAACGCCCCGTACCCGCGCAAGGTCACAAGTGGTGAAACGGCAGGTCAGCGGCCAGACGGACGTAAGACCGCAGGTCAGCGGCGGGCGGGTGGCACTTCTTCGACATCTAAAGAGCAGGGTCGGGCAACCTGGGCCGAAGCTCTGGAACCCAGCTGTGACCTGGGAAAATCATTCTCAGTAGTTCTCACTGTCGCCGTTGACCTTCCGCCTCCGTGTGCACCGAGTGCGCACCGCCTGACTCACCCTCTGACTTAGTGTCAGAAGTGCCGCGAGGGCCGCTACTCCACAATCGGGGTAGCGGCCCTCGCTGGCACCCCCAAGCCCTGTATGTCGGCAGCCCATTTTGTGTCTTGCCGTCCGCCAGAAACGCCCTCGCAACCTCGCTCGCCTGCGGACTCATTTACCGGCGAGGCCTCAACCGACGGGTACCGTGATCGCGTCATGCATTCCAAGCAAGCATTGCCTTGCCGAATTAGGACATCGAAGGCTTTCGAAGAGCGCTTTATTGATCAAAAATAATCACTTTTGATCAAAGGCGGAGGTTCGAGTTTCGGTGACCTTAGGATCAGAAGATGACCATCGCTATTGCAGAGCCAGAGGAGCCGGAGGGAAACCTTGTCTGGCGAATCGTCAAGGTAACTCCTGAACTTGCCGACACTTTCCTGTCCCGAGCTTCGGTCAATAGACGCCTGAACATGGGGCACGTCAAAGCCCTGACGGAAACCATTCTCCGTGGCGAATGGAAGTTGACTCATCAGGGAATCGCTTTCGACAAGACCGGCGCGCTTCTCGACGGCCAGCATCGCCTCCAGGCGATTATTGAGGCCAACACACCCGTAGAAATGATCGTTTTCGAGGGGCTACCAAAAGACGTTTTCCCGGTTCTCGACACCGGGAAGCGTCGAAGTGCAGCGGATACGTTGTTGTCGACCGGCGCGAAGTACCTGCCCCTGCTTTCCTCCACCATCCGTCACGTGATTCTCTTCAAGACGATGCCGAACGAACCCTGGAGCGGAGCGCGGGCTCATGTATCTAACGACCAAATTCTGGCCGCATACAACGAAGATAGAGATGGGTACGGGGAGGCAGTGACCATTGGTCGTGAGCTTTCCAAGCATCTTTTCGCGAGTCCGACGGCGGCGGCAGTGGGGTATTTCGTGACCCATGAGGTGGCGCCTGCCGCGAATATCGAAGAGTGGACTTCTGGTCTCAAGTCAGGTGCGAGTCTGGATCCTGGCGATGCGAGGCTCGCTCTGCGAGAGGTACCGAAGGACACACAGAGGCGGGGTTCTAAGCGCAGGATCGACATGCGGGACCAGGTGGCAATCTATATCAAGGCATGGAACGCCTGGATGGAGCCGGAGAGAGCCGACGAATTGCGTCTTCGACGCTTGAGGAAGGGGGAGAAAATGCCGATGCCAGTCGAGGTGAAATTCAATCGCTAGGAACGCGTTGAAAGTTTCAGGAGAGGTTGCTGCGAGCAATTATTTTACCGACCTCTCCCAACACGACTACCTCCCGACTCAGGGACTTGGCGAGCCGCTCGACAAAATCGCGCGGAATCGGCCGCGAGGACCCACCTGAGCACTGCGCTACGATGACTACAGTCTCACCCTCCCAGGAGGAACGGACGGCCTCCCAGCCGATTTTTGCGAATGAGGCAGCAATGAACTTCTCTTCGCTGATCCGGCGAACTTCCCGAGACGGCCTCCTGGATGACCCATCCACCCGTAGCGCATATCTCTCCATCTCTGCCATGCGGTGATCGAGCTGTCGAGCAATGAGAAGGATCTCCTCCGTCATGTCGGCTTCGGATCGCTGCACTGTGTGCGAGAGGTTGTTATCCCTCGACGAAATTTCACTGATGCTTTTCATTTTACTCTCAAACTCCGGCCAACTTCTTCGGAAGGCGCGTTCCAATCTTTCACGCGGGATTGCCAAGCCGCCCGAGGCGTCATTGATGTCGGAAAGAAGCTTCTGTACATCGTCTTTACTATCCCCGATGATGGCTTGGAACTGACTGATAGGACTGACGAGGTCGGTAGTCTTCATGCCGATCAAGAACGGAACGACATAGCCATCCTCGACCTGTTTAGCAAGGGCTCCGGCCTCAAAGTTGATCCAGTTGGAAGCTTGATTTTCCCGGGTTATACAGATGATTCCAAAATTCGTCTTGGAAAGCTCGTCGGTTATCTCTCGAACCCCTCGCCTCCCTGCGGAAATATCCAGGCTGGAGAGCCAAGGGTTGATGTATTGAAGGACGTCCGGCAACCAGGACCACAGGGCTTCAGCGGTCTTCTTAGAGCGCTCTCCGGACCAGCTCAGAAATACTTTGATAGCATTCTCCTTCTATTTTGATCAGCGCACCGATTGATCAAATCCGGCCTGACCGGGCTCACGTGCCGCCGTGAGCAGAAGTTCCTGTTCCGCCTTCAGTGATCCGTACGACTCACGGACGTAGGACAGGAACCTACTTCCCGGATGGCGAATCAAGGTGGATTTGCTTGGGCCAGCACCTTCCCAGTTCGCCAAAAGGGCATCGTAGGTCGCTGCGTGCGCACAGAAATCCAGGACCACGGGTGGCATTTCCCCTCCGATGATCAGGTCACCCCGAGCGGTGATGATCTCTCGTATCTTCTGGGCCGTCGGGGCGAACACCGTTTCCACCCACATGCGCCACCGCGCCTCCTCCAGTTCCGGCAGTGGAATCTCGGCCGGGCCTACGCCAATAGGCAGAATGTAGCACCTGTAGTACTCACTCCACGCCTTCTCGTTCGTTTCCGTGAGAACGAGAAGTGGGCCGTAGAGGTCTTTTAACTGACTGCTCACCCGGTCGATTCGCGCTTCTCTCAGAGATCTGCGAGTCTCTCCCTGGTGGTTCAACCAGTAGGCCGTGATGGCAATCAGCATGCCGGCGCAGGCCGTTACCATTGCTGCAATCATCGGAATCTCCATGGCTCCGCTTCTGTAGCATTGAAGCATGGCGCAGGAGGATCTCGCCACCTTGCGAACAGTTATACTCTCTTCTTTTAAAAGGACCGTCGTGAAGTATCGGTCGATAATATTTTCGACTCGTACTGTGATGGCCTGCTTGCGGCGGCACCAGCAGGTGAGTGTGCAGCCCAGTGAGACGAAGGCGTCGTGGGGGTCGAGACGGCGTTCCCAGTCGGCCTTGCGGCGGCCGACCGGTGACGGGCCCGTCGCGCCGCACCTTTTTGCGCGCACCTGGGAGACGTCCACGCAAGCGCGGCCAGTCCAGTTCGGCAGTCACGTTCAGCCGCGACAGGAGTATGCGGTGCAGCTACTCGAACACACCCGCGTCCTGCCAACGTTCCGGGCGTCGCCAGTGGGTCTGGCAGGAACCGAAGCCCACCTTCAGAACCGCCGCAGCCAAGGAATCCCAGTGTGGAGCACGAACAGAACTCCCCGCAGACACAGATGGTCCGGCACCGGCCGAGGCCCGGGCGACCGCTCCAGGCACGACGGCAGCAACAGCTTGACCACCGCCCATACTTCGTCGTCCACGATCCACGACTACACGCTCACATCAACGTGCACGGCTCCATCGCCAAACCGGTAACGGCCGAGCACCACCACATCACGAGATCGTGTTGGGAGCTCCACGCGAAGGTCGTCGACGGGGGTGGCGAGACAAGGGCCAGCCCCTGACGACTTTCGAAGACCGAAGACGGGCCTAGATCCTGGTAGATGATGAGTCGCAGGAACTGCGCGTCATCCTGCAGGGCATCGGGGTGCGTCGTGCAGCTCGTGCAGCCGTTGCACGAGTCCGCTACAGATGTAGGACGCTCCCGCGAGGCCTTACCCGGCAATCGCGAGGTTCCCGGAATCGTTACAGGTCGGCCTCGCCCGCGGGTATCTGCTCCCGGGTAATCAGGGAGAAGCACCGAGGCGATGCTCGGCTTCGTCCTCGACTCCTCGCCGGAGCGTATGTCGGCCAGCATCGTGCGTCGGCTCAACACTCTGGCCCGGCAGTTGAGCGGGCCGCAGTACGGTGGAGCCGCGCTGGCTGCATACTTGCGTGAACGACTCCAGCACACGGCCGTCCTCGCGGCCTTGCCCGCCGCCCGTCCTTCGGAGCCGCCGACGTGACCGAACTGTCCGCCGCCCACGACGCCGCCGTCACCGACCGGGGCCGCCTCGCCGGGAGCGCCTACAGCAGCGACCGGGACCTGGCCGCCCGCCAGTCGCTCTATCAGTGGCAGACACCTCGTCACGACCTGCCCGGCATCGTCGCCGAGCAGTTGAGCGGTGTGCGCGAGGGTGGACGCGTGGTCGACGCCGGCTGCGGCAACGGCACGTTCCTCCGGCGACTCCGTAAGGACCGGCCCGATCTGGCCCTGCTCGGCCTGGACATCGCCCCCGGCATCCTCGCCGGCGTCCCCGGCCCGGTCGCCGTGGCCGACGCCACCCGCCTGCCGCTGGCCGCCGGGAGCGTCGACGCCGCCCTGGTCATGCACATGCTCTACCACGTCCCCGACATTCCCCAGGCGGTCAGGGAACTGTCCCGCGTCGTCGCCCGTGACGGACTGGTGATCGCCTCCACCAACAGCGACCGCGACAAGGCCGAACTCGACGACCTGTGGCAACGGGCCGCAGGCGACGTCCTTGGCACCGAAAACGGCCCTGCCCGCATCTCGCTCAGCGCCCGCTTCTCCCTGGAGAAGGCCCCGGCCTTTCTCGGCGAGGAGTTCGGGCGGGTGGAGACGAGGGAACTGCCCGGCACCATCACGGTCCACGATCCCGAGCCGGTCATCGCGTATCTGGCCTCCTACCGGGCATGGGCCGACCAGCACGACGTACCCTTCGACGCGACCGTCGAGCGGGCCCGCGTCCTCCTCGGCGACCACATCGCCCGGCACGGAATGTTCGAGATCACCTGCAAGGGCGGCATTCTCGTCTGCCGTCGGTGAGCCGTCGTAACCACTGTCGACGTCGGCTCCGCTCCTCGGGCCTCGTGTTGGCCGGTCGCTACGGATGGGCCTTCTCGGTGTGGTGGTCGGTCACGGCAGGATCTCCACGTACCCGTCGGTTCCGTGCACACGGATCCGCTGCCCGTCCCGGATCAGCCGGGTGGCCCGCTCCACGCCCACGACGGCCGGCAAGCCGTACTCACGGGCGATCACCGCGCCATGGGTCATCAAGCCGCCCACCTCCGTCACCAGGCCCGCGATTCCGACGAACAGTGGCGACCAGCTGGGGTCCGTGTGGGGCGTCACCAGGATGTCGCCCGCCTCAAGTTCGGCCTCCGCCATGTCAAGGATGACGCGGGCCCTTCCCTCGATGGTCCCGGCGGACACCGGGACGCCGATCAGGGCGCCGGGTGGCACGTCGTCGCGCCGGTACGCCCCGGTGACGGCCTCGCCGTCCGACGTGAGGACCCGGGGCGGCGTGAGCGCGTGGTACGACCGGAACGCCTCCTTGCGCTGCTGGATGAGCTGATCATCGACCTGGTTCGAGCGCACGACGTGGTGGAACTCCTGGAACGTGAGGTAGAAGACGTCCTCCTTCTCAGAAAGCACGCGGGCCCGCACGAGGCGCTCGGCCTCCTCCAGCAGGGCCTGCTTGTAGACGAAGGAGCGGCTGACGATGGCGTACTTCGGGTACTCCCGGTACCCGATGAAGGTGCGGACCCGGTCGATCATGCGCTTGGCCTCGTCGGCTTTCCGGTCCCCGTCCGGCAGGGCCCGCAAGCGTGACAGCACGTCCCGTTCCTTCTCCCGCGCCTTCTGCCGGCCTTCCTCGAAGCGCCGCTCCGCGGCGCCCGGTCGGAAGTTCCTGACGTTGTCGAGGATCACGGGCACGAGCGTGGTGGGGCGCTCGCGCCAACGCGGCCTCGTGATGTCGATCTCGCCGACGCAGCGCATGCCGTACCGGTCGAGGTAGGCCTCCATCGCTGCGCGCGCCTCGGGCCCGCCCGCGAGCTTCACCAACTCGTCCAGGAAGCCCTCGTCCTCGACACCCCGCAGGAACGCCACCACCTCCGGATACGGGCGGATCACATCCGCGACGTCGAGCAGCGCCAGTCCCATCTCCGACGTGATGTTGTCGGGGGCGGACAGCGTGAGCGTGTCAGCCGCGTTCTTCTCGCCCAGCCACTCGCGCAGCGTGTCGTTGAGCCACCACGTGGCCTCCATCCCCGCCATGATCGCTTGAATGCTCAGCGGATCGCCGAGCACCCGCTTGTGCTCCTCGAACGCCTCCATGAGGAACTCGAACAGCGCCAATCCGGTCTTCGTCCGGATGTCGCGCTTCAGGGCGGCGATGGACGTCTGGCTGCGCGCGATCAGCTCGGTGACGACGGCCGGATCGGTCTCGATCGGGGCGGTCTCGCCCCGGGCCGTCTCGCCCCGGGCGGACGCACCGCCGGCCGGTGGCCCGCCGGGACCCGCGTCGGGGAGCAACGGGACGAAATCGTCGCGGTCGAGGACGGTCTCCAGGGCGTCCCTGATCAGCGGATCGCCTCTCCCCATGACGTTCAGCAGGCCGGCACGGCCGGCGGGCGAGGCCAGGCGCCGGGTGACGTCGACGAACAGCCTCCCGCCGGCCTCATGCATCGG
>NZ_MAUD01000338.1 GCF_001700515.1 Streptomyces lushanensis | reverse complement strand
CCCTGGTCCTGGCCCGCCGGACGGTGATGGCATTTGCTTCGGCATTGGGGAGCGGAAGGGCTGTGGGCATGAGCGGACGCTATCGCCCCGCCTCCGGCGGGCCAGGACCAGGGATGTACCGGCTGTCCGCCGTCTCGTCGACCCTTACGTGAGCGAAGGCATCCTGCTCGACAAAGCGCCGGTGACGCTTTACGAGGACATCCAGGAGTTCTGGGTCGCGGAACGCGACGAGGACGCGAGTGTCATCGGCTGCGGCGCCTTGCATGTGATGTGGGAAGACCTCGCGGAAGTTCGCACACTCGCCGTGGATCCTGTGGTCAGGGGCGCGGGAGTAGGGCATCAACTACTTGACAAGCTGCTGGAGACCGCCCGCTGGCTCGGAGTGCGCCGGGTATTCTGCCTCACCTTCGAAGTCGAGTTCTTCGCGAAGCGCGGCTTCGTGGAGATCGGTGAGACACCGGTGGACGGAGATGTCTACCGAGAGCTGCTGCGTTCCTATGACGAGGGCGTTGCCGAGTTCCTCGGTCTCGAACGGGTGAAGCCGAACACCTTGGGCAACAGCCGGATGCTTCTGCACCTGTGATCGCCGGACTCCCGCGCCGATCCCTATGTCCGAATCGCGCACGTTTCCCGTCTTCTTGCGAGGCTGAACCTCTGCCGGGGGTTTGTGTTTTCCTGAGAAAAGCGGTTTCCTTTCCGCGTACTGCATTTTCGATGAAAGGAAATCCGGTGGCACAGAAGGTTCAGGTCCTTCTTGTCGATGACCTCGACGGCGGCGAGGCGGACGAGACGGTGACGTTCGCTCTGGACGGGAAGACCTACGAGATCGACCTCACCACAGCCAATGCGGACAAGCTGCGGGGGCTCCTCGATCCGTACACCAAGGGTGGCCGGCGTACCGGTGGCCGCGCCGCGGCCAGCCGTGGCAAGGGCCGTGTCGCCACGGGCGGGAACAAGGACACCGCGGAAATCCGCAAGTGGGCGAAGGAGAACGGCTACAGCGTCAACGACCGTGGCCGTGTTCCCGCCGAGATCCGTGAAGCCTACGAGAAGGCCAACGGCTGAGTATTCGTACGAGGCGTATTTCCGCGCGAAGTGCGTGACAACCGGGCCCGGTGGCACTCAGTCGCCGCCGCGTCCACGAGTCGTACGAGATCGGGGGCACCCCCACCACTGCCCCCGTTGCCGATGCCCCGCCCGCGCAGAGCGAGCGCGGGCAGCGTCGACTCCGTATCGAGTCCGGGCTCGGGGGGCCGCAACCACATGGCGGCCCCCTGTGCGCTGCAACCGGTCCACCGCGGTGGCGCGGGAGCGGTGATCCGCCCGCCCGCGCCGAGAGCGGTCAGCCCCAGGGCGATCCCGCCCCACTCCAGCCAGCCGAGCAGCCCCGGCAGTTCCTCCGCGCTTCCCTCGGCCACCAGCAGGCCCATCCGCCCGCCGAGCAGCGCCACCGGCCCCGTCGGGCCGATCCTGCGCAGCACGGCCGCCCCCGCGTCCGCGGGCAGCTCCAGCACGTCGAAGCGGAGCCCGGTCGGCAGCAGCAGCGGCGGCCCGGCCTCCGTGGCCCAGCCCAGTTCGTCCTCGTACCACCGCGCGGGACCGCCGTCGAACGGTCCGTCAGTGATGGAGCTGTCAGCGGCGGAGCCGTCGGCGGTGGTGGCGTCAACAGCGCCGCCGGACGCGACCGGGCCGTGTTCGCGCGGGCCCCGAGGAGGCGGGACGGTGAAGGCCATACCCGGAGCAACTCCCGACCCGTGCCCGGAGTTACGCTACGTCGGCGCCCCTGTGCACAGCGTGCCCGATGCGGGGGCGTGCGGGCGCATTCAGGAGCGCAAGGGTGTTCGCCCGTAGCGGAGGGAACGGGGGTGCGCCGCATGGACTGTCACTGCTTACGGGTAAGACATTCCTAGTGGGAAGGGGCGACACGCGGTTCCGGGGCGTCTTGCGTTCGCCATCGGCGTACTGATGGCGGGGGTATCTGCCTGGCCTGCGGGAACATCGTCTCGCACCATCGGGTTGGAGCTGTTGTCCGGTGTTCGGGGCTGGGAGCCTGGGACAGGTAGTCGGCAGTTGGAATGAGCGGTCCCCGCTTGCGGGACTAAGCTGCGGAAGGACAGGGAGGGGACCGACCCCTTTACTGCCTGACCGCTCTGAGGAGCGATTAACGATGTTCGAGAGGTTCACCGACCGCGCGCGGCGGGTTGTCGTCCTGGCTCAGGAAGAAGCCCGGATGCTCAACCACAACTACATCGGCACCGAGCACATCCTCCTGGGCCTTATCCACGAGGGTGAGGGTGTCGCCGCTAAGGCCCTGGAGAGCCTCGGGATTTCGCTCGAGGCGGTCCGCCAGCAGGTGGAGGAGATCATCGGCCAGGGGCAGCAGGCCCCGTCGGGCCACATCCCCTTCACCCCCCGTGCCAAGAAGGTCCTGGAGCTTTCGCTCCGCGAGGCTCTTCAGCTCGGCCACAACTACATCGGTACGGAGCACATCCTGCTCGGCCTGATCCGCGAGGGCGAGGGCGTCGCCGCCCAGGTCCTCGTGAAGCTGGGCGCCGATCTCAACCGGGTGCGGCAGCAGGTCATCCAGCTGCTCTCCGGTTACCAGGGCAAGGAGGCCGCCACAGCGGGCGGTCCTGCCGAGGGCACGCCCTCCACGTCCCTGGTCCTCGACCAGTTCGGCCGGAATCTCACCCAGGCCGCCCGTGAATCCAAGCTCGACCCGGTCATCGGGCGCGAGAAGGAGATCGAGCGGGTCATGCAGGTGCTCTCCCGCCGTACGAAGAACAACCCGGTCCTCATCGGCGAGCCCGGCGTCGGCAAGACGGCGGTCGTCGAGGGACTGGCCCAGGCCATCGTCAAGGGCGAGGTGCCCGAGACCCTCAAGGACAAGCACCTCTACACCCTGGACCTCGGCGCGCTCGTCGCGGGCTCCCGCTACCGCGGTGACTTCGAGGAGCGTCTGAAGAAGGTCCTCAAGGAGATCCGCACCCGCGGCGACATCATCCTGTTCATCGACGAGCTGCACACCCTGGTGGGTGCCGGCGCCGCCGAGGGCGCGATCGACGCGGCGAGCATCCTCAAGCCGATGCTGGCCCGCGGTGAGCTGCAGACCATCGGTGCGACCACGCTCGACGAGTACCGCAAGCACCTGGAGAAGGACGCGGCCCTGGAGCGCCGCTTCCAGCCCATCCAGGTCGCGGAGCCGTCGCTGCCGCACACGATCGAGATCCTCAAGGGCCTGCGCGACCGGTACGAGGCACACCACCGCGTGTCCATCACGGACTCCGCGCTGGTCGCCGCCGCGACGCTCGCCGACCGCTACATCTCGGACCGCTTCCTGCCGGACAAGGCGATCGACCTGATCGACGAGGCCGGTTCCCGGATGCGTATCCGCCGGATGACCGCGCCGCCGGATCTCCGCGAGTTCGACGAGAAGATCGCCGGTGTCCGCCGCGACAAGGAGTCCGCGATCGACTCCCAGGACTTCGAGAAGGCCGCCTCTCTCCGTGACAAGGAGAAGCAGCTCCTCGCCGCGAAGACCAAGCGGGAGAAGGAGTGGAAGGCCGGCGACATGGATGTCGTCGCCGAGGTGGACGAGGAGCTGATCGCCGAGGTTCTGGCGACGGCCACGGGCATCCCGGTCTTCAAGCTCACCGAGGAGGAGTCCTCGCGCCTGCTCCGCATGGAGGACGAGCTGCACAAGCGCGTCATCGGGCAGAAGGACGCCATCAAGGCCCTCTCGCAGGCCATCCGGCGCACCCGCGCGGGTCTGAAGGACCCCAAGCGTCCCGGTGGTTCGTTCATCTTCGCCGGTCCGTCCGGTGTCGGTAAGACCGAGCTGTCCAAGACGCTCGCCGAATTCCTCTTCGGTGACGAGGACGCGCTGATCGCTCTCGACATGTCGGAGTTCAGCGAGAAGCACACGGTGTCGCGGCTCTTCGGTTCTCCGCCCGGATACGTGGGTTACGAAGAGGGCGGCCAGCTCACCGAGAAGGTGCGCAGGAAGCCGTTCTCCGTCGTCCTCTTCGACGAGGTCGAGAAGGCCCACCCCGATATCTTCAATTCCCTTCTCCAGATCCTGGAGGACGGCCGGCTGACCGACTCCCAGGGCCGGGTCGTGGACTTCAAGAACACGGTCATCATCATGACGACCAACCTCGGGACGCGGGACATCTCCAAGGGGTTCAACCTGGGCTTCGCGGCACAGGGCGACACCAAGACCAACTACGAGCGGATGAAGAACAAGGTCAACGAAGAGCTGAAGCAGCACTTCCGGCCGGAGTTCCTCAACCGCGTCGACGACACGGTCGTCTTCCACCAGCTCACCGAGGAAGACATCATCCAGATCGTCGATCTGATGGTCGCCAAGGTGGACGAGCGTCTGAAGGACCGGGACATGGGCCTTGAGCTCAGCCCGTCCGCCAAGTCGCTGCTCGCCAAGAAGGGGTACGACCCGGTGCTGGGCGCCCGGCCGCTGCGCCGGACGATCCAGCGCGAGATCGAGGACATCCTCTCCGAGAAGATCCTCTTCGGAGAGCTGCGGCCCGGTCATATCGTGGTCGTGGACACCGAGGGCGAGGGTGAGGCGAAGGCCTTCACCTTCCGCGGCGAGGAGAAGTCGCCGCTGCCGGACGTTCCTCCGATCGAGCAGGCGGCGGGCGGCGGTCCGAACCTGACGAAGGAAGCCTGAGGCTCGTGCCTTCCACAGGCTGAGTGACTGACAGGAAGGGCTGCCCCGGACCGTTTTCCACGGTTCCGGGGCAGCCCTTCGTGCTGTGCGCGTCCCCTCGGCGAGGTGGGCCCTTGGTCCTGAACCGGACGGTCCTTCGGCCCGGTGGCCGTGACATGGCGCACAGCCGATCGCGGCCCTACGAGCCGGGGTAGTGGCGGGCGCGTTCACCGGACGGGACTTTCGGCCCGGCGCGGGGCGGGTCCTTCGGCGGTCCGGTGCCGCCGGTCCGCCCGGCCGGACGGGATGCCGGTTTTCATGGCGTTTCACCTGCGACTAAACGTCCTTATATCGGTACATATGGGCGCTGCTTGTTCCATGGCGATGGACGGCCGAGGGGTGGATCGCTCCGGGGATTTCTACGACAAGTTGTCGTAGATGGGGTGTTTTGGGATGTGATGGGGTCCGGGTTACCAAGGTGTGGTCAGCCCGGCGCACAGGTGCCGGGTCCCCTGATGCCCGG
Source organism: Streptomyces lushanensis (assembly GCF_001700515.1). Lineage (GTDB taxonomy): Bacteria > Actinomycetota > Actinomycetes > Streptomycetales > Streptomycetaceae > Streptomyces > Streptomyces lushanensis. The sequence continues at coordinate 7,442 of NZ_MAUD01000338.1, read as the reverse complement.
AGGTTCTCCGCATGTCGCAGCGCAACCTGTCCCGTCCGGCCCGTCCGTCCGTCCTTCGTACCCGTGCCGGTGTCCTGGCTGCCGGACTCGCGATGTCGATGGCGGCCGGAACCGGGGCCGCGTTCGCCGCGACCGGCGGCGACGCTCCCGCCGGCGCGTCCGTCACCACGGCCGCCGTCCAGCAGCAGGCCTCGGTCCACGCCAAGGCCGCCTCCAGGACCGATGAGGTCAAGAGGGCCGCCTCCTGGACCGATCCGGTCACCAAGTACACGCTGAGCGCGACCTTCGGCCGCGGCGGCAGCATGTGGGCCGCGAAACACTCCGGCCAGGACTTCGCCGTACCGATCGGCACCCCGGTGCACTCCGTCCACGGCGGTACGGTCGTCAAGGCCGGCCCGGGCGGCGCCGGTGACGGTCCCGCGTACGGCAACGCGATAGTGATCAAGCACGCGGACGGTACGTACTCGCAGTACGCGCATCTGTCGAAGATCAAGGTGCATGTGGGCCAGTACGTGCGGACGGGCCAGCGGATAGGGCTGTCCGGCAACACCGGCAACTCCAGCGGTCCGCACCTGCACTTCGAGATCCGGACGACCCCGAACTACGGCTCGGCCGTCAACCCGGTGAACTTCCTGCGCTCGGTGGGCGTCAAGGTGTGACCCGGTGGGCCCGGCTGATCAGCTCGGTGGAGACCTCGAGGATGGCCCGGCGCTTCTCCTCGGGGTCTCCTTCGACATCCCGGAGGGCGAACTGGCCGGTGTGCATGGTGAAGAGGGCGCTGATGCAGCGGACGCGGTCCGTCAGGGACGCCTCCGGGTCCTGGATCAGATCCATCAGGTCGATCATCCGGCTCTTGAACGAGTCGCCGATGCTCAGATCGCGCACCGTCGCCTGGTTCTCCTGCATGAAGCGGAAGATCGGTGTCGCCTGGGTCAGCGCCTCGCTGTAGCGGCGGAGGATCTCCTGCTTCGTCTCCAGCGTGTGCGGCTGGGTCCGGCCCCAGGTGATCAGCTCGTCGATCGGCCTGGTCAGATCCTGGAAGAGACTGATCAGGATGTCTTCCTTGGTCTTGAAGTGGTAGTACAGGGCGGCCTTGGTGACATCCAGCCGCTCGGCGATCTCCCGCAATGAGGTCTTCTCGTATCCCTGCTCGGCGAAGAGCTCCAGCGCGATGTCCTGGATGCGCTGACGGGTGTTGCCCCGTCGGGGGTGCTGTGTGCTGCCCATGGTGCTCTCCCGAGGATTGACTTACTTGACGCCCGGCAAGTAAGAGGTCTACCTTCCCCAGTGTAGTCAACTTGCCGGGCGGCAAGTAAGTGTCAGGGGAGTGCAGGGGAGTGGGGAACATGAGTCCGACCGGAGAACAGACAGGGAAGGGCAGGCCGACAGGCGGTGTCGAAGCGGAGCCGAAGTCGCCCGGTGAGGTGGTCGACTCCGCGGGCCCGGCGGCCACGGAGGGCCCGGGGGCACCGGCCGGCCAGGCCGCCAAGGACGGTCCTCAGCCGCGCAGTGTGCGCGTGGTCCTGCTCGCGCTGATGATCGCGATGCTGCTGGCCATGCTGGACAACATGATCATCGGTACGGCGATGCCGACGATCGTCGGCGAGCTGGGCGGGCTGGAGCATCTGTCCTGGGTGGTCACCGCGTACACCCTGGCGACCGCCGCCTCCACCCCGATCTGGGGCAAGCTCGGCGACCTGTACGGACGCAAGGGCGTCTTCCTCGCCTCGATCGTGATCTTCCTGATCGGTTCCGTGCTGAGCGGCATGGCCCAGGACATGGGACAGCTCATCGGGTTCCGCGCCGTCCAGGGTCTGGGCGCCGGCGGACTGATGGTCGGTGTCATGGCGATCATCGGCGATCTGATACCGCCCCGGGAGCGCGGCAAGTACCAGGGCATGATGGCCGGTGTGATGGCGCTCGCCATGATCGGCGGACCGCTGGTCGGCGGCACCATCACCGACCATCTCGGCTGGCGCTGGAGCTTCTACATCAATCTGCCGCTGGGCGCGGTGGCGCTGGTGATGATCACCGCCGTACTGCATCTGCCCGCCAAGGACCGTTCACGGGTCAAGGTCGACTATCTCGGTGCCGCGCTGCTGACCGTCGGCATCACCTCGATCGTGCTGGTCACCACCTGGGGCGGTACGGAGTACGCCTGGGGCTCGGCCGTGATCATGGAACTGATCGCGATCGGGGTCGTCGCGCTGGTCGGCTTCGTCGTCGTCCAGACCAAGGCCGCCGAGCCGATCATGCCGCTGCACATCTTCCGCAGCCGCAACTTCACCCTGATGTCCGTGATCGGGTTCCTGACCGGCTTCGTGATGTTCGGCGCGGTGCTCTTCCTGCCGCTGTACCAGCAGTCCGTCCAGGGCGCCTCGGCCACCAACTCCGGACTGCTGCTCCTGCCCATGCTGCTGTCGATGATGCTCGTCTCGCTCATCGCGGGCCGGGTCACCACCAGCAGCGGCAAGTACAAGATCTTCCCGATCCTGGGCGGCGGACTGATGACCGTCGGACTGTTCCTGCTCGCTCAGATGGACACCGGCACCTCACGGCTGACCTCCGGTGTCTACATGGCCGTTCTCGGTGCCGGTATGGGCTTCCTGATGCAGATCACCATGCTGGTCGCGCAGAACAGCGTGGAGCTCAAGGACATGGGTGTCGCCTCCTCCGCGACCACCCTGTTCCGTACGCTCGGCAGTTCCTTCGGTGTCGCCATCATGGGGGCGCTGTTCACCAGCCGGGTGCAGGACGAGATGGCCGCCGCGGGCGGCGCGGGCGCCACCCAGCAGTCCGCGCAGCTCGACGCGGCGAGCCTGGCGAAGCTGCCGGACGCGGTGCGCGAGGCCTACCAGGTCGCGGTCTCGTCCGGTACGCACGCCGCCTTCACGCTCGGCGCGTCGGTCGCGGTGATCGGATTCGTCGCGGCCTTCTTCGTCAAGGAGGTCCCGCTGCGGGGCGCGGGCCCGGCGCCGGCCGCCGATGCGGCGGTGTCGGACAGCAAGGTCCCGCAGTCCGCCTGATCCCCCTCTGCACGGCCCGACGGCCCCCGGCGCACCTGCGCCGGGGGCCGTCGGAGGTCAGGTGACAGCCCTCGGGGCGCCGCGCGTCCTCAGGGGAACGTGAGGACCGGGAAGCTGCCCGTGGTCGTCGGGGCGTGTTCCGGGAGCCAGAGGACCGCGATGGCGCCTCCCGCGCCACCCGCTCCCGCGCGCTCGGCGGCGCCCTCGGGGCCCGCGTTGCGGAAGGTGAGCCGGGCCCCGAGGACCCGGGCCTGACCGGCCGCGATGGTCAGGCCCAGACCGTGGCCGTGGCCCGCGCGGTCGGTGGCGCCCGTACGGAACCGGCTCGGGCCCTCGCGCAGCAGCGCCTCGGGAAAACCGGGGCCGTGGTCCCGTATCCGTACGACCCGGCCCTCGACCGTGACCTCGACCGGTGTACGGCCGTGCCGGGCCGCGTTGGCCAGCAGATTGCCGAGGATGCGTTCGAGCCGCCGAGGATCGGTGTTCACCCAGGACTCGTGCACCACCGTGACCCCGGTGGCGGGATCCAGCAGCGCCACCCGGCGCTCGACGAATTCGCCGAGGGCGATCTCCTGGAGTTCGGCGCGCTCCGAGGCGCTGTCGAGCCTGGCCACCTCCAGGATGTCCTCGACCAGGGTCCGCAGGGCCTGGGCCCGGTCCCGTACCAGCTCGCTGGGCCGTCCCGGCGGCAGCAGCTCGGCCGCCGTGAGCAGCCCCGTCACCGGTGTCCGCAGCTCGTGCGCGATATCCGCGGTGACCCGGCGCTCCGCCTCGATCCGCTCGTTCAGCGCGTCGGTCAGTGCGTCCACCGCGCGGGCCAGATCGTCCGTCTCGTCGCGTACGACTCCGCCGACGGCGTCCCCGACCCGTACGTCCGTGGTGCCCTGCGCGACCCGGGCCGCCGCGCCCGCCGCCCTGCGCAGCCGGCGGGAGAGCTGTCCGCCGATCAGTACGCCCAGAGCGCATCCGCCGAAGACCACCGAGACCGAACCGATGATCAGTGAGCGGTCCAGATCCTTCATGATCGTCGCGCTGCGGTCGGCGAACTTGTTGTGCAGCGAGAGCACCGCGCCGTCGCTCATCGGCACGGCCGCCCACACATCGGGCACTCCGTGCGCGTTCTCCTGCACATAGGTCGCGCGTCTGCCCTGTCTCGTCTTGGCCCGCAGATCGTGCGGGAGCGCGGGATCGTCGACCTTCGTGCCGAACTTGGGCTCCTTGGTGGAGTCGTACATCCGCTCCGCGAACAGCAGCCGTTCGAGCTGCACCTCGCGCGCGTTGTCGAGCATCGAGACCCGGGCGGAGTTGTGCACCACCAGACTCAGCGCCACCGCGACCAGCGCGCTCACGGCCGCGATCGCGATGCTGATCTTCCATCTGACCCCGGTGCGCAGGGCGAGCCGTCTCATGCCGTGGGCCGTCTCATGCTGTGAGCCGTCTCATGACTTGAGCTTGTAGCCGAAGCCGCGGACCGTGTCGATCCGGTCCTGTCCGATCTTGGTGCGCAGCCGCTGGACATGGACGTCCACCACCCGGGTGTCACCGCCCCAGCCGTAGTCCCAGACCCGCTCCAGCAGTCTGTCGCGGGAGAGCACGGTCCCGGGCGCGGCGGAGAACTCCAGCAGCAGCCGCATCTCCGTCGGCGTCAGCGCCACCGGCTCACCGGCCCTGCGCACCTCCATGCCGTCCGTGTCGACCTCCACGTCGCCGAAGGTCAGCACTCCGCGGCCGGCGGGCCCGTCCGGTCCGTTCGCGTCGTCGGCCGCGGGCCCGCCCGCGTGGCCGAAGCGCCGCAGTACGGCCCGGATCCTGGCGACCAGCACCGCGCCGTCGAACGGCTTGGTCACATAGTCGTCGGCGCCGGCCTCCAGACCGAGCACCACGTCGATGGGGTCGGCACGCGCCGAGAGCATGATCACGGGCACGGCCGACTCGTCGCGGATACGACGGCACAGGCTCACGCCGTCCAGACCGGGCACCATCACATCGAGCAGCGCGATGTGCGGCCGGTCCGCGCGGAACGCCTCCAGGCCGGAGAGCCCGTCCGGCATGGCGGTGACCACGAAGCCGACCCGCTCCAGCGCGAGCTGTGTGGCCTCACGGATGACGTCGTCGTCCTCGACGAAGAGCACATGGGTCCCGGCCATCGTCCCGGCCCTCAGTTCCCGCCCGGCGCGCTCGGCTCGGGCGTGGCCACGGCTTCGCCGCCCACCGCCCGGCTGTAGGTGTTGCGCACCCGGTAGCGCTCGCTGAACTTGGCGTCGCCCCAGCTGTAGGTGACGACATCCTCGCCGGACGGGTAGGTCACCGGATCGCCCTTCGCGTAGACCTGCTGGGTGACGACCAGCGCGCCGCGGTCGATCGTGGCGTAGACGGCGGGCTGCTCGTCGGTGAAGACGTTCCGGTACCGGCCGCCCACGGACCGGTACACATACGTGCCGATACCGACGGCGTCACCGCAGGTCATCACATTGATCACCACATCGGGCGCGGGGCCGCCGGTGAGATCCCCGTACGAGGTGTCCACCGGATAGGCGTCCTCGGCGCACGGCTTTAGATCGGCCTTGATCCGCCCGCCGACCTTCGGATCCTGTCTGAGCAGCGACACCGCGTCGACGGTCCGCGCCGGGGCCGGCGAGGAGGTACGGGCGGTCGGCACACCCCGTTCGACCGGCAGGCGCACCGCCGCGCCCTCGTCCCTGGTGCCCGTACCACCGGTCGAGCAGCCGGTGGCCAGCGTGCAGCAGGCGGCGAGCCCGGCCATGGCCAGGCCGGCCGCCACCGACGTTCCCGTGAATCCCGCGCCCCCCGGCCGACCGGGGCCCCTCAGGCCACGCACCTCGCCCGCTCCCGTTCCTGTCTGGTCTCCAGCTCGTGACGGAGCCGGGCCAGCGCGCGGTGGAGCGTGCTCTTCACCGTCCCCGCCGACATCCCGAGCGCCGCGGCCGTCTCTTCCGTACTCATCTGCTCCCAGTGTCGCAGCACCACGACACTGCGCTGCTTGGGTGCCAGAACCCCCAGGATCTCCATCAGCAGCGCGCGGTCGGCGTGCTGCTCCGTGCCGTCCTCGACGCGCGCGTCCGGGAGCTGCTCGGTGGGGACCTCGTCGAGCTTGCGCGCGCGCCACCACTCGGTACGGGTGTTGATCATGACGCGGCGCAGATAGGCGTCGGCGAGCGACTTGTCGGCGATGCCGTCCCAGCGGCCGTACGTGCGGGCGAGGGCGGTCTGGAGGAGGTCCTGGGCGTCGACGGGATCGGGTACCAGACGGCGGGCGCTGCGCAGCAGGGCCTCGTGGCGGGTCCGTACGTACTCCTCGAATCCGAGTACCTCGCCCTGTGCCATGCCCATCGCCTCCGAACCGTGACCATCCCTGCCGTTCCCCTACGGCAGGGAAGTTACGGAGCGCTTGTCACGGAGCTGTGCGGGACAGCCGTCGGCGGGCGCACGGCTGTCCATCGGTTGTGTAACGGCGGTGGTGCGGCGGCGGCCGTCGGTGCGACAGCGGTGGTGCGGCGGCCGGCCGGCCGTACGGGGTGCACGGCGCGTACGACCGGCCGGCCCGACAGGCGGCGGGCCGGCCGGGATCAACTCTGCGGGAGCCGGTAGACACCGTTCTCCAGCGGCTCGACCAGCCCGTCCGCGACCAGTCCGTCCAGCGCCCTGGCGCGCTGCACCGGCTCGTCCCACACCGCGTCCAGGGCCGTCTGCGGCACCGGCCCGACCGCGTCGCGCAGGACGGCGAGCAGCCTGCCGCGCACCTGGCGGTCCGTGCCCGCGTAGGTCTGGCCGCGCCGGGGCGCGCCTTCGTGCGCGGGCTTGCCGGACAGCCGCCAGGCGCACCGCGCGGCGATCGGGCAGCGGGCGCACTCCTCGTTCTTCGCCGTGCAGATCAGCGCGCCCAGCTCCATGGAGGAGGCTGCCCAGCGCGCCGCCGTCGCCGCGTCCTCGGGCAGCAGGGCGCGGGCCAGCTTGCGCTCGGCGGCCGTGGTCGCGTTCGGCGGGTACTGGACACCGGTCACGGCACGCGCGAAGACCCGGCGCACATTGGTGTCGAGCACCGCGTGCCGTTGTCCGTACGCGAACGAGGCCACCGCCGCGGCCGTGTACTCACCGATCCCGGGCAGCGAGAGGAGCTGTGCGTGCTCGCGGGGTACGTCGCCTCCGTACCGCTCCGTTATCGCCTGCGCCGCGCCGTGCAGCCGCAGCGCGCGGCGCGGGTAGCCGAGCCGGCCCCAGGCGCGTACCGCCTCGCCGGGGGCCTCGGCGGCCAGATCGGCCGGGCGCGGCCAGCGGGCGAGCCACTGCTCGTACACCGGCAGGACCCGCCCGACCGGCGTCTGCTGGAGCATGAACTCGCTGACCATCACGCCCCAGGCGCCCGCTTCCGGGCGGCGCCAGGGCAGATCGCGCGCG
>NZ_MAUD01000337.1:9933-10071 GCF_001700515.1 Streptomyces lushanensis | reverse complement strand
AGCCCCACCAGAATCAGGGGCACCATTCCGACGGCCGTGGTGAGCAGATCCGCGGCGGTCTGCCCGAGCGGTACGGCGATCCTGCTCATCGGCATGGTCCTGAACCGGTCCATGACTCCGCGCTGCACGTCCTGCGCG
>NZ_MAUD01000337.1:0-9928 GCF_001700515.1 Streptomyces lushanensis | reverse complement strand
GCGGTACTGCTCGCCGGGCGTCGCCAGCGCGCTGCCGAAGACATAGCCGAAGAAGAGCAGCATGTTGATCGGCATGGTCTGGGTGAGGATCACCACGCCCGGCGCGTGCCTGATCCGCTGGAGATGGCGTCCGAGGACGGTCCCGGTCTCGTACACGACGGCGCTCATGCCGCGTGCTCCTTTCCGTGGTGGCGGCGGATGTCCGTACCGCGGTCCGAGGCGCGGCCGGTCAGTCGCAGGAAGACCTCGTCGAGCGTCGGCGGGCGCAGACTCGCGTCGGCCACCGGCACACCCGCCGCGTCCAGTTCCCTGACGAGCCGGGGCAGGGTCAGCGACGGGTCCGTCGCCACGGCTCCCGCCGTTCGGCGCTCCCGGTCGAGTACGGGCTCCGCTCCGGTCAGCCGGTCGAGCACGCCCGCGGCCGTGACGAGCGCGTCCTCGGCGGCCCGGCCCGCCGTCTCCCCGGCGAGCACCACCTCCGCGTACGAGCCGATCAGCGACTTCAGCCCGGCCGGACTGCCCTGATGGGCGGCGCGGCCCCGGTCGATCAGCACGATGTCGTCGGCCAGCCGGTCGGCCTCCTCCAGATACTGCGTGGTCAGCAGGACGGTGGTGCCCCGGTCGGCGAGTTCGCGTACGGCGTCCCAGATCTGGTTCCTGCTGTGCGGATCGAGTCCGGTGGTCGGCTCGTCGAGGAAGAGCACCCGGGGACGGGTCAGCAGGCCGGCGGCCAGATCCAGCCGCCGCCGCATCCCGCCCGAGTAGGTCCGTGCCGCCCGGTCGGCGGCGTCCGTCAGCTCGAAGCGCTCCAGCAGCTCATCGGCGCGGGCCCGGCCCGGGGCGCCTCTGACACCGAGCAGCCGGGCGAAGAGCCGGAGGTTCTCCCGGCCGGTCAACTCGCCGTCCAGGGAGGTGTCCTGGCTGGTGACACCGATCGACCGGCGCACGGCGCCCGGATCGCGGATCACATCGTGTCCGGCGACCAGGGCGGTGCCGGCGTCGGGTGTGGTGAGGGTGGTCAGAATCCGTACGGCGGTGGTCTTGCCCGCGCCGTTCGGTCCGAGCACCCCGCAGACGGTGCCCTTGGCGACGGCGAGATCCAGCCCGCGCAGGGCATGCACCCGGCCGGCGCCGAAGCGCTTCTCCAGACCTTCACTAAGTACGTCGTACGTAGTTGTCATACGGCTCACCGTATCTCACTACGTACGTTGTACGTAACTAAGATGGTGGACGAGGTGATGACCGATGGCGGGGCGACCTGCTGAACCCCACGTGATCTGGGCACGCCCGGAGCGGGCCGGCCGCGGTCCCAAGCCGGCGTTCAGCCGCGCCGATATCGCGGCGGCGGCCGTCCGTGTCGCCGACGCGGGCGGCATCGACGCCGTGACCATGCGTCAGGTCGCCGCCGAACTGGGATGCGGCACGATGTCGCTGTACAACTACGTGCCGCGCAAGGAGGACCTGTACGAGCTGATGGCCGACCGGGTCGCCGGTGAGTACGACCTGCCCGAGAAGCCGTCCGGGGACTGGCGGGCCGACCTGACCGCCCTCGCGCACCGGGCCCGCGCGATGATGCGGGCGCACCCCTGGATGGCGCGGCTGATGTCGGCGGTCTACGGCTTCAGCCCGAACGCGATGCGCTACCTCGAACACAGCCTGGCCTGCCTGGACGCCCTCGACCTGCCCTACGGCGAGAAGATGGAGCTGGTGGCGATGGTCAACGGCGTCGTGACCACCTATGTCGCCAACGAGTTGCAGACCGCCGAGCGCGCCAGGTCCCTGCCCTGGTCCGCGGAGCAGGAACACGCCGTACGCATCGCCTACATGGGGCGCGAGATCGCCTCCGGCCGCTATCCCCGACTGGCGGCGGCGTTCGCGGAGGACTCGGGGCCGATCGATCTGGACGCCGTCTTCGACCGCGCGCTCGCACGCGTCCTGGACAGCTTCACCACCCGGCGCCCGGAGAACCCCTAGACCCGCCCGCTCTCAGTGGTCGTCGCGCGTCGGCGGGGAACGGTGCCGCGATCCTCGCCGGGCCGGTCAGGGCGGTGTGTCGCCGCGGCGCGCGGTCGCGGCGAGGAGTCCGGGCAGGTCCGTGAGACGGTCGAGGCCCTTGACGGCGCGGGCCGTGCGGTGGTTGGCGGCCAGCCGGTCGCGGTGGCGGTGGAGGAAGGCCCAGTAGCCGGCGGTGTAGGGGCAGGCGTGGTCGCCGGTGCGGTGGGTGGGGCGGTAGGCGCAGGGGCCGCACAGGTCGCTCATCCGGTGGATGTAGGCGCCGCCGGAGGTGTAGGGCTTGGTGGTCATGAGGCCGCCGTCGGCGTACTGGGACATACCGACGACGTTGGGGAGCATGACCCAGTCGTAGCCGTCGACGAAGCAGCGGTGGAACCAGTCGGTGACGGCCGCCGGGTCCCAGCCGTCCTGGAGGGCCCGGCTGCCGAGCACCATCAGCCGGGGGATGTGGTGGGTCCAGCCGGTGTCCCGCACCTGGGCGAGCACGGTGGACAGGCAGTGGGCGGTGACCGCGTCGGCGTCCAGGTCGAGGAACCAGTCCGGCAGGGGGGCGGTGTGGCGCAGTGCGTTGCGGTGGCGGTAGTCCTCGCCGAAATGCCAGTACAGGTGCCAGACGTACTCGCGCCAGCCGGCGATCTGCCGGACGAAGCCCTCGACGCTGTTGAGGGGCGCGTCGCCGGCGCGGTAGGCGCGTTCGGCGCGGTCCACGCATTCGGCCGGGTCGAGGAGACCGAGGTTCAGGGGTACGGACAGCAGGCTGTGGCTCATCACCGGGTCGGCCGCGAGCATGGCGTCCTCGTGGCGGCCGAAGCCGGGCAGCCGGTGGGTGACGAAGTGCCGCAGCGCGGACAGCGCCTCGCGCCGGGTGACGGGAAAGCGCCTGGGGCCGTCACGGCCGGCGAAGGAGACGGCGCCGTCGCGTTCCCAGCGATCGAGGTCGTGGCGGACCTCCTCGTCGATCGCGTCCTCGCCCGGCCGCCAGGGGCCCCGGACGTCGAGGGTGTCCCGTCCGCGCGGCGGGGGTTCGCGGTTGTCGTGGTCGAGGTTCCACCGCCCGCCCGCGGGAGCGTCGCCGTCCATGAGCAGGTCGTGCCGCTCGCGCACCCAACGGTAGAAGCCCTCCAGCCGCAGGCCTTTTCCGCCGCCCCGGCCGGCCCACGCGGCGAAGTCGTCGTGGCTCACCAGGAAGCCCTTCGCCGGCAGGATCTCCACCCCCTCCAGCGCGCCGACGAAGTCCAGCGCCCGGCGCGAGGTGGGGTGGCAAACCGTCAGCCGGTCACCGGCGCCGCGCTCCCGTGCGGGACCCGCGCCCCGGTCATGGGTGCCCGAGCGGCGGGACACCGGACGCCCGAGGGCCTGCTCCAGACCCTCGGCGTACGTCTCGGCCCGGACATAGGTGACCCGGTCACCGAGTTCGGCGGCACGGTGCCGCATCGCCGAGAGCACCAGATGGGCCTTCGCCCGGTGGAAACGGCGCCGGCCCAGCACCGAACGCGCCTCGATCATGACCACCGGGGCCCGGGCGTCGGGTCCGCCGTGGCGCGGGTCCAGGAAACGCGGACCGAGCTGGTCCCCGAACAGCCAGTGGGGGCGTGGCGCCATGGATTCCGCCTCTCACAGCCGTTGTCCCGCCGCCCACCGCCGGTGCCCCGCGCGAACACGGCGCCGAGAGGACAACGCGAGCGGGAGCGGGACAAAGGCGAGTCGAAGATGCCGCTACAGCTGTCGGCACACGGGCCGGCACACCGCGCGATGTTCGTACGGTGGCCGTCAGGACAGGAATCCCGGGTGTCCCGGACTCGCGGTGATGCCACGCGACGTTAACACCTGGCGTGAGCGCGGCCCCGATTCCGCCGTGACACGCCGCGCCGGTTTCTCCGCCCGGATTCAGGACCTCCCGCGGCTGAGGGCTGTCCTCCCGTAGCCGCCGGCGGGCGCCCGCGCGGCCGGTACGGCACCTCGCCTCGTCGCGGGGACGCCCCCGTACGACCGGTACGGGGGCGCCCCTCCGCCTCAGGCGCACCGCGTCCCGCGCCACGCGCCGATCCGCCGCGGATGACGGACAGCCCTCAGACGCGGTCCTGGAAGACGCAGTTCCATGTGTGTGTGCCCGCGACGCCGCCGTCGGCGCGCACCGCCTCCAGCGTGTAGAAGTACGTGGTCCCGCGCGTGGCCGTGGTGTCCGTGAAGGCGCGGGTCTGCGCCGGCAGCGGTTCGGCGTGCAGCGGCCGGTACGCCTTGGCGGCCGGGTCCCACCTGCTGACCCGGTAGCCCGTGACGGTGTCGCACTCGGCCGTCCTGTCGCACCGCCAGCTGATGGACGGCCCGTCCTGGCCGGGTCCGCCGATCACGGTGCCGTAGCCCATGCTGCCGAGGTCCCAGTCCCGGGTGACCGTCACGGACGGCCGGACGTCCAGTTCGGTGGCCTCGACGACCACGGCCTTCGGGTCACCCGGGCGCAGTCCGTTGCCCCAGCGGTCCCTGGCGAGGACCGCGTACACGTATGTCTCGCCGTCCGGCAGGTCACCGCAGAGGACCGCGAGCGGATCGCTCGTGCCCTCCGCGCAGAAGTTGGTGCCGAGCCACTTGACCGTGCCGTCGGCCTGCCGGGCGCCGGTCCAGACGTCGTAGCGTTCGACGTCGTCCTCGGCCGAGGCGGTCCAGCTCACCAGCACGCCGTCGGCGCGCGGGGTGGCCTTCACACCGGTGACCGGGCCGGGCGCGACGCGGTCGCCGGTGCGGACGACGAGCGGGGCGGACAGCGCCGACTGGTTGCCGGACGGGTCCACGGCCACGACCGCGTACGTCACGTACGTACCCGCGGGCATGCCCAGGTCGTGGCAGATGCCGTCGGTGCTCGTCTCGTCGCTCTCCTCGGCGCAGGTCACGCGGGTGAGCGCGGCGGGGTCGAGTGTCCTGCCGGGGGAACGGTAGACGCGGTAGGTCCCGCCGTTGTCGAAGTCCTCGTAGAAGCCGTCGGGCTGCTTCCAGTACACCTTGGTGTAGTCGGCGCCGACGACGGAGCCGAGGGAGGTGGGGGACTTCGGCGGCGTCCGGTCCACGCCGTCGCCGGTGACGGTGGCGTACGCCGACGGGTTGCCGAGCGCGTCGAGGGCGCGGACCCGGTAGTACCGGGCGGTGTTCGGGGGAGCGTCGGTGCGGTACGACGCCGAGGCGGTCGTACCCAGCAGTTCGAACGGGCCGGTGGCCTTGGGAGCGGCGTACACCTCGTATTTCGCGGCGTCGGCGACCCCCCGCCAGGCCAGGGTGGCCCACCACGCGTCGCCGGTGACCGTGAGACCGGCCGGCGCCGCCGGGCCGGTGCGGTCCACGGTCGCGACGGTGGCGTCGGGGCCGCCGGCGGACTCGCGGCCCGCCTTGTCGACGGCGCGGACCTCGTACAGGAAGGTCTGGCCCGTGGCGGGCGTGGCGTCCACGAAGGACGGGGAGGTGAGCGGCGACGTGCCGCTGGCCTTCGCCCACGAAGTGGTGCTCAGCCGGCGGTACACGCGGTAACCGGCGAGGTCCATCTCCTTGTTGGCGGTCCAGCGCAGGGTGGTCTTCGTGCTGTCCCGGCTGTACGCGGCGGTGAGGCCGGCCGGGGCGAGCGGCTTGACCGTGTCGACGGTGGCCTCGGTGCGCGGGGCGTATGTGAACGCGGCGCTGGCGAGACCGGTCCAGGCGACGTAGTCCACGCGGATCGTGTGCTTGCCGGCCGGGACGGTCAGGTCGACCGTCTTGCGGGCGGTGGCGGAGACGTTCTTCCACAGGTCGATCTTCCGCACACCGTCGACGTAGACGCGCATGCCGTCCTGCGTGGCGGCGGAGAGCCGGAAGGGGCCGCCGGAGCCGAAGTCCCGGGTGAGGGACCAGCGGACGGAGAAGTTGTCCTTGGGCAGCGTGACGCCGGGCGGGTCGCCCTGCCCGTAGTTCTCGGCGACGGCGGAGTCGCAGGCGGTCAGCTTCGGCGTGCCGCTGAAGGTGGAGTTGCCGAAGTACTGAGCCTTCCAGACGGGAGAGGCGCAGGTGACAGCCGCGGAGGCCGGGGCGGCGGTGATCAGACCACCGGTGGCCGCGAGAGCGGCGGTCGCGGCCAGCGCGATCAGCCGGGTACGAGTCATCACAGAGTGCGGGGCCCCTTCCGGACCAATGGGGAACAGGTGAAACAAGTGGCGCCAGTGTGACCGATGAGATGGGCGCAGGGTTGCCCTGCCCCCCGCACCTTCCGTCAGGAGGCGGCGCTCTCCCTCCTCGACGAGGAACACCGGCCGGTCCGCGGCAAGGAACACCGGCCGGTCCGCCTCCGCACCCGCGCGACGTCGTTTCCTCGGCCCGGCAAGCTCAAGGGGCCGGGCGCTGCCGGTGGCGGGTATGGGCGGCCGTCCGGCCGGTGTGTTCCCCTACGTGCCGGTGTGTTCCCCCACGTGAACGGGGGAGAGAGGTGGGGGGACCCATGGAGCAGGCGTCGCACAAGGCGATACGGACCGCGATATGGCTGCTGATCGGCGTCGTGGCTCTCGTTCTGGGAGTGGCGACGGCTTTCCGGATCGGCGAAGCGCGGGAGCGCGAGCGGGAGTTCCGTGCCGCGCCGATGTGCGCCTCCGCCCCGGTGAAGGCGTCGGGGTGCCTGTGGGAACAGCGATTCACCGTTCGCGGGGCCGACCTGAACCGAGCCGAGAAAGGCGAGTCGCCGGAAGCGGAATTGACACTGCCGTCCGGTGAGTCATGGAAGGTGACGTTCGCGCAAACGGATCCGGTGCTGTCGGAGATGGCGCCGGGTGACGATGTCGTCGGTCTGGTCTGGCACGGGCAGGTCGTCGAGGTACGGGATGCCGACGGACGGCGGCAGCAGACGTCCGCGGGGCCCCTGGGACGGCCGGAGGACCGCCTCGGCGGCGCGCTCGCCGGCATTTCCCTCGGCCTGACCGCCCTCGTCGGGGGGCTGTGGCCACTCTTCGCCCCGGGCAACCGGCGTCACGCGAAAGCGGCGACCGTGGTGCGGTGGCACGGTGTCGGCCTGGGGGCCGCCGCCATCCTGACGCTCTGGGCGCAGGCGGCCAACGACTGGCCGATGTGGGCGATCCCGGCGATCTGGGGGCCGCTCGCAGTGCTCCTCCTGGCCTCCACGGTGGCCTTCGCCGTCGCCGCCCTCCGCGGCGACCTGGAGGACGACACCCCGTCCACCCCATGAGCGCCGTCGCCTCCGCCCTCGCCGAACCGAGTCGTCGCCTCAGGTACGGGCGGCGGGGCGAAAGGCGGACGGCGGGCGGCGCTGCTCGGACGGAATCCCCGGCGCGGCCGGTCGCGCACCGCTCGCCGTGAGGGAAAACGGACGAAGACGCTGGTCCTCGACGACCGAACGGCTGGCGCGGACCGGCGCGAGGGCGCCGCGGGCCTCCGCCTTCCTCGGCGATGCCCGATACGATTTTCAGCCTCGACCGGAAGTCCCGGTACTATTCCCTCGGCTTCACCCGGACCGTCGGGTGAGGAGATGGTGCCGATATGACTGTGGTGCCGATATGACCGTTCGAATGGGAACGCGAGCACGGCGTAATGCCGAGCGGTAAAGCCTCTCTTGCCCGCTTGTTGTCATTCGGCAAGTCCGCCCGCATTCCGCTCGACCGCCTATTTCTTCACCGAAAACACCGCCGGGACAAGTGGATCACCCGGTGTGCCTCATCGCATTCCTCTCCGGGTGCCGCGTTTCGCCGCAGGTGCCGGAGGATTCGTCCGATGTTCTTGCGAAAGAAATTGCCCGGACGGTTGACCAGTACTATCGTGGTTCGAAGGCATGTGTGACGGGAACTGGCCTGTCGTTTTCGTGGTAGAGTCTTGATGAATTCATAGGACGCCACGAAAAAAGGGGAATGGCGTGAATACCGAGAAGGTCACGGCTCGACGTCTTACGGCCGAGGAGGTTTCACAGTTGGGCCTCCAGGACGGCATCTTCGTCTCGGCAGAGATGGATGGCCTTCCTCTCGACTGCTACGCGCCGGCTTTCCTTGCGGAGCCGGGTAAGAATTCCGAGGGAGGGTCCTTCGCCGTGCGGACCGCCTTCGGTGAGGAAATCCACGTTCTCCCGGACAATGCCGAGGAGCGCGGGATCTGGGCCGCCGACAAGGGCGGGGAGGAGATCGAGGTTCTCCAGAGCGCCGGCGTCCTCCTGAACGTCGCCCTCTTCGTGCCCAACGGGAACAAGGAGTCCCTGGAGGCGCTCTACTCCTCCGCGCGCGACGCGTTCGGCGCGGGGATCGTCCAGCGCTGGAGCGAGGAAGTCGTCGCGGTCCCGGACGTCAAGGTCGACCTGTTCGAGGAGCCGACCCGGGGCCGGAAGAACGCGGGCGCTCAGAACCGCGACCGCCGCGCCCTGGACATCTACCCGACGCGCGTGCGGTTCCTGGAGCCCAGCGACGGCTGGAAGTTCATCGTCGAACCGCACAAGGAAGTCGTCGACGACACCCCGACGATCTGACCTGACGGCGGCCCGAGGGCCACGCCGGCGGGCCGTCCCCTCCCGGTGGCGCGTTCAAGGGGGCGTGACGACCCGCCGGCCGGCCGCCGCCGGCTCGTTCCGACGCTCGGCCGGGGAACCCCGGCCGAGCGTCTCGCGTGGACGGGACCCCCGAGCGCTCGGCGGCGAGGCCGAGGCGGCCGATCCCGCGATGACCGCCGCCATGCGCAGCTCGACCCAGTTGTAGCGCAGGTCGGAGGCGCGCGGCAGCTGGAACGTGCCGGGGGCCGACGCGATCAGCAGATCGCGTTCCTCCTTGGGGAAGGCGAAGCCCAGGGTCGTCTCGTCCGGGGAGACCGTGGCGTACACGATGCGGCCGACCTTGAACTTGATGTACTCCCTGATCAGGTGCTCCTCGGTGCGGGGCAGCGGTTGGGCCGCCTCGCGGACGTCCTGGAGGGTGATCACGCGTTCTGCTCCCCGTCGGCGTGCTGTGCGGACTCGTAGTGGACCAGCTCGACCAGCAGGCCGGCCGGCGGGCGGGCGTACAGGAAGGCCACCCGCATGCCCACCCGCGCGCCCTTGCACGGGTGCGCGTCGATCGAGGTGAAACCGTGGCCGCGCAGCCGGGCCATCTCGCCTTCCAGGTCGTCGACCTCGAAGGCGACGTGGTACAGGCCCGGACCCTCCCGGTCGAGCCGGCCGGCGATGGCGGAGTTCTCCCGGACCGGGGAGACGATCTCCACGGCGGGGTTCCCGGCACCGCCGGAGAACTGCCAGAACTCGCAGTCCACGCCGTAGTCGTCCACAAGCCCGTCCTCGTACTTGCGCATGCCCAGGGCGGTCATGAAGGCGGCGACTCCGGTGGGGTCGTCGGTCGCCAGCCCGATGTGGTCTATGCGAAGGATCACCTTGTGTCCGATCGAGTCAGTTTGATGTAGGTGTAGTCGTCGAGCATCTTGGCGAGGGGACGCCCGGGGCACCCGTACGAGGCGGCGAGGGCCTCCTCGTCCAGAAGGCTGTCGGCGAGGAGCCGGCGTGCCCAGTCCCGGTTGAGCCGTTGATGGGACAGATACGCTTCCGCGTTCCGGCCCCCGTGCAGCCTTCCGGCGATGGCCTCGTCCCAGGGGACGAGGGTGCGCGGGCGAAGACCGTGGAGCAGTTTCGAGGCGGCGGTCGCCCCCAGCGAGCGGGGGCGGTGCGGTGTGCCGACGCGGAGCCCGGCCAGTGCGGCGTAGCACTTGCCGAGAGGCGCGATGTCGTCGTCGGTGAGCTCGCTGAGCGGTGTCCCCGGGTCCGGCAGGTCCGCGTACCAGCACGCCGTCCACTCCCGCAGCCCGAGGTCGAACAGGTCGGTCTCCCCGGGACGCGGGTAACGGATCCTGCATCCCCAGGAGTTCAACCATCGCAGAAGGACGGGCGGATCGTCATGGGGCAGCGGCTCGTACGCCCGCGCCGGCGCGG
>NZ_MAUD01000336.1 GCF_001700515.1 Streptomyces lushanensis | reverse complement strand
GATGTCGCGGCAAGTCTGCTCGCGGAGCTGGAGTCCGAGCGCACGGCCGAGATCGATGCCCATCTCGCCCTGCTCCGCGGGCTGCGCGCGCTGCCTCCGGTGCCCCGGCCCCGCAGATACTTCCCGGACAACTCCACCGACCACGCGCGCCGGGTGCTGCGCCGGGCGGAGAACGCCGACCGGCCCGGCGAGGAGACCGCGGGACTGCTGCGGACGGCCTTCGCCCACCACATCACACAGGTCTTCGGTCAGCAGTGCCAGGTCGAGGGCAAGGACGCCGGGTTCATGCTCTACGAGCACGCCTTCCTGCTGATCGACGGCAGCGAGATGAGCCTCTGGGAGGTGGAGCACACCGCGACGCCCGACGGTCGGCACATGTGCGAGGTGTACGAGTCGGAAAGCGCCGCGCGCGAAGCCATGGAGCTCCGCGCGCGGGTGCTGTGAGACGGCGCGGAAGGGCCGTGGGGGTGGTGCGTGACCCGGTGGGCCGGAGTGGCGGGGGAAAGCCGCGTTAGCTGTCGTGGCGGCCCCGGGAGGGCCGTACGAGCCGGCTGAGGGAGGGGCCGTACGAGCCGGAGGCGGCTCGTACGGCCAACGGGACCTCGGCGTCCGTCCCGGCTCCACCTGCCGACCCGCCCTCGGCGGGCCGACAGGCAGGGCCGGGGGCCGGCAGGACCGCGGGCTGGATCGGAGGTACGGGAGCGCCGCCGACCGCCGGACAGGACCTAGCGCGCCCCGACCACGGCGCCGTCGGCCGCCTCGGTCCCCCTCGCCCCCTCCTCTGCTTCCTTCGCTTCCGCCTCCGTGTGCTCCTGCGGCCGGGCCGGCAGCGCGAACATCACCGCGAAGATGACCGCGAGCACGGCCACCACCCACCACAGCGCGTGCTGGAATCCGTCCGCGAAGGCCGCGCTCGTCGCGCCCATCGGGGACGCCGCGTCCGCCGCACCTGTCGCGCCCGCTCCCCCGGTCGCGAGCCGGTCGTCGACCACTCCGAAGAACACCACCGACACCAGTCCCAGCCCCAGCGCGTTGCCCATCTGCTGCGTGGTGTTGATCAGACCGGACGCCGAGCCCGAGTGCTCGCGCGGTACGCCCGACAGCACCGCGTCCGTCAGCGGCGCCACGATCAGTCCCATACCGAGGCCCATCACGACCAGCGGCAGCGCCATCTGCCAGGAGTGGATCTCCAGCCCGTACCGTCCGGCCTCCCAGATGTAGAGCAGCAGCCCCGCCACCATCGTCAGAGCCCCGGCCTGAAGCACCTTGCGTCCGAAGCGCGGCACCAGTTTCTGTACGGAGAGCCCGGCCGCCACCGAGACCGCGACCGAGAACGGCACACCGGTCAGCCCGGCCCGCAGCGGGCTCCAGCCGAGTCCGATCTGCATGTAGAGCGTCCAGACCAGGAAGAAGATGCCCAGCGCGACACCGAAGGTGAGCTGCACGGCCACACCTGCGGCGAAGCTCTTCACCCGGAACAGCGACAGCTCGACCAGCGGTGAACCGTCCTTGCGCGTCTTGTGCCGCTCGTAGGCCACAAAGCCGGTGAGGACGACCAGGCTGCCGGCCATGCACAGATGCCCCCACAGCGGCCAGCCCAGCTCACGCCCCCGCGTGAGCGGATAGATCAGCATCAGCAGGGCCGCGGTGACCAGCACCACCCCGACCAGATCGAGCCTGAGCGCCTTGGGTGCCCGGGACTCGGTGATGAACCTCCGGCCCAGCACCACACCCGCGACACCCACCGGGAGATTGATCAGAAAGATCGGACGCCATTCCAGGCCGAACAGATTCCACTGGGTGAGCAGCGCGCCGAGCAGCGGTCCCGAGACCGCGCCGAGGCCGACGACCGCGCCGAACATCCCGAAGACCTTGCCCCGCTCGTGCGCGGGGAAGGTGACATGGATGATCGCCAGTACCTGCGGCACCATCAGCGCGGCCATCGCGCCCTGGAGCAGCCGGGATCCCACCAGCATCGCCGGGTCGGCGGCGAGGCCGCAGAGCGCGGAGGCGACCGTGAAGCCGGTGATACCGATCAGGAAGAGCCGCTTGCGGCCGTATATGTCACCGAGCCGACCGCCTGTGATCAGTCCGGCGGCGAAGGCCAGCGCGTATCCGGCGGTGACCCACTGGATCGCTCCGAACGAGGCTCCGAGATCGCGCTCGATGCTCGGGATGGCGATATTGACGATGGTGACGTCGACCAGGTCCATGAAGGCCGCGGTCATGACGACGGCGAGGGCCAGCCAGCGACGGCGGTCGGCCGAACCAGGACCGGGGGCAGGACCAGGTCCGGGAGCAGGACCGGAACCGGCCCCGGCGAACTCGGCAGACGCACTGGTGGCACCAGGGCCAGGACCGGCGGCGGAGGCGTCACGGGCGGACTCGGAAGCCGTATCCAGTACGGCTCGTGTAGAACTCATGCGTCACACGCTAAGAACGATCTAGGTCAATCCATGTCCTAGATGAAGCGCATCATGGACCGCATGACCGATACCCCGGCGCGGCTCCTCAGTCTGCTCTCCCTCCTCCAGACCCCGCGCGAATGGCCCGGCAGCGAGCTGGCGGACCGTCTCGGCGTCAGCCCGCGCACCATCCGCCGCGACATCGACCGGCTCCGCGACCTCGGTTACCCCGTCGAGGCCACCAAGGGCGCCATCGGCGGCTACCGGCTGGTCGCCGGCAGCGCCATGCCTCCGCTGCTCCTCGACGACGAGGAGGCCGTCGCCATCGCGGTCGGGCTGCGGGCCGGGGCCGGCCATGCCATCGAGGGCGTCGACGAGGCATCCGTACGGGCCCTCGCCAAGCTGGAGCAGGTGCTCCCGTCGCGGCTGCGGCACCGTGTCTTCACCCTCCAGACCGCCACGATCCCGCTCACCCGGGGCGACGGCGCGACCATCGATCCCCGCACCCTGACGGTGATGGCCGGAGCCGTCGCGGGCGGCGAGCGGCTGCGCTTCGGCTATCGCTCGGTGGACGGTACGGAGACGAAACGGCAGGTCGAGCCGTACCGACTCGTCTCCACCGGCTGGCGCTGGTATCTGGTGGCCTACGACCTCGGACGGGAGGACTGGCGTACGTTCCGGGTCGACCGGATCAGCGAGCCCTTCGCCACCGGATCCCGGTTCAGCCCGCGTGAGCTGCCGACCGGGGACGCGGCGCAGTTCCTGCGGCGGTCGATGTCACGGAGATCGCCACGGACCGAGGTGGAGGTGAACTTCGCGGCGCCGGTGGAATTCGTGAGGGCGCGGCTCCCCGGCTACCTCGGCGCACCCGAACCGACCGGCCCCGACTCCTGTCTGCTGCGGACCACGACGACCGACTCGCTGGAGTGGCTGGCGCTGCGGCTGGCACTGGTCGACTGCGAGTTCACGGTGCGTCAGCCGGTCGAGCTGACGGACTGTCTGCGCGAGCTGGGAGCCAGGCTCCTCCGCGCGGCGACCGCGACCGCCGACGGAAGCGACCGGGCCTCGGACGAAGGGGAAAGGTGAGCCCCGGCACCTGGGGGGGGTTGGTGCCGGGGCTCGTTCATGGGGGCCGACGAATCGGCCGGTGCGTACGAAGAGACAGTACGAGCAAGGGCGACACTACGGCTACTGGACGGCGACGTCACGCCGCCGCGTCGAAAAGACCTCACGCCGCCGCGTCGAACCCTGTATCCCGCGCCATCTTCTTCAATTCCAGCAGCGCGTGCTTCTCTATCTGCCGGATCCGCTCACGGGTCAGCCCATGCTGCTTGCCGACCTCGGTCAGCGTCCGCTCGCGGCCGTCCTCGATGCCGTACCGCATCTTGATGATCGAGGCCGTCCGCTGGTCGAGCTTGCCTATCAGGTCCTCAAGCTCCTCGCTGCGCAGCAGCGTCAGCACGGACTGCTCGGGCGAGACCGCGGAGGTGTCCTCCAGCAGATCACCGAACTGGGTGTCCCCGTCATCGTCCACCGACATGTTCAGACTGACCGGGTCACGGGCCCAGTCCAGCACGTCGTTGATCCGCGCCGGGTTCGTGCCCAGCTCGGCGGCCACCTCTTCGGGCTCGGGATCCCGGCCGTTCTCGCGGTTGAACTCCCGCTGCACCCGGCGGATCCTGCCCAGCTCCTCCACCAGATGGACGGGCAGCCGGATCGTGCGGGACTGGTCCGCTATGGAGCGTGTGATGGCCTGCCGGATCCACCACGTGGCATACGTCGAGAACTTGAAGCCCTTGGCGTAGTCGAACTTCTCCACCGCTCGCACCAGGCCGGCGTTGCCCTCCTGGATCAGATCCAGCAGCGGCAGACCACTGCGCGGATAGCGCCGCGCGACCGCCACCACCAGACGGAGATTCGAGCGTATGAAGACGTCCTTCGCACGGTCGCCGGCGGCGACCAGCGCCTCCAGCTCCTCGGGCGAAGCCCCACCGGCCTCGCTCTCCACCTCTCCGTCGAGAATCTGCCGGGCGTAGACCCCGGCCTCGATGGTCTGGGACAGCTCGACTTCCTTTGCGGCGTCGAGCAGCGGCGTACGCGCGATCTCGTCGAGGTACATGCCGACCAGGTCGCGGTCGGCGATCTCCCCGCCAACGGCGCGAGCACTGCTTGCCGCTTTCGTCCCGCCGGTGGCGGCGGTACGACGGGCGACGGCGCGGGTTGCCATGCGAGCTCCCTTACTGAACTGAGTAGGTCGCGACACCCTTCCGGGTGCCCTGCATCCGAAGGAAACAACGACTGGAATCCGGACAGAATTCCCATGGCGTACATGCATTTTCTGATCATGCAGTACCCTGTGGCGCCGATCAGGGTGGACAGAAGCCCCAGAGAGGGACAGAAGGCCAGGTCAGGGCCGAACCGACGGCCATTTCCAGCACCTCGGCCGCCGTCCACGAGCGCCGCCCCCACGTGACACCCGTCACATTCGGCGGCACCCTCACCGCTGCCCTCGTCACCACGCCCACCTCCCCCGAGGAGCGACCGCCCGCGACCGCCCGCGACCGCCCGCGACCGCCCGCGAGCGGTCGCCTCCGCCGCGCTCCTACCCGGAACTCCTACCCGAAAGACCTTCCGCGCCCCTCGCGGGTTGCTCGGACGCGCCCCGCGCGCGCCCTCCCCAGTGACAACGCACGACGTCAGCCGAATTGCACCGACCTCTTCGCCAGACCCATCCAGAAGCCGTCGATGACGCTCCTCCCCCGGTCCAGCTCGCCCTCCGCGGCACCGAGCGTGACGAACAGCGGCGCGAAGTGCTCGGTACGGGGATGGGCCAGCCGTCCCGCCGGCGCCTTGCGCTCGAAGTCGAGCAGGGCATCGACGTCCTGCGCGAGCAGCGCCCGCGTCCCCCAGTCGTCGAACTCCGCCGACCAGCCGGGCACGCCTTCGCCCGTGTGCCGCAGCGCCGCCAGGTTGTGGGTGAAGAAACCGCTGCCGACGATCAGCACGCCCTCGTCGCGCAGCGGCGCCAGCCTGCGTCCGATCTCCAGCAGCTCGCGCGGATCGAGCGTGGGCATGGAGACCTGGAGTACGGGGATGTCGGCCGCCGGGAACATCTCCACCAGCGGCACATACGCCCCGTGGTCGAGCCCGCGGTCGGGCACGTCCACCACGGGCCTGCCCGCGCCGCGCAGCAACTTCCGTACGGAGTCGGCGAGTTCCGGGGCGCCGGGGGCGGCGTACCGTACCGCGTAGTAGTGCTCGGGGAAGCCCCAGAAGTCGTACACGAGGGGGATGGTCGCGGTCGCGCCCAGCGCGAGCGGCGCCTCCTCCCAGTGCGCGGAGACCATCAGGATCGCCGTGGGCCGCGGCAGCGTGGCGGACCAGGCCGCCAGTTCGGCGGTCCAGACGGGATCGTCGGCGAGCGGCGGGGCCCCATGGGAGAGGTAGAGGGCGGGCATACGCTCCACGACGGCGTTCATGGCGACTCCAGGGCTGTGTCGGCTGCGGCTCGGTCGTCCCACTCGGGGCGGTTCACTTGAGGCGCNNTGAGGCGCGAATCCTGGGCGCAAGGCCACAATTCACTTGAAACCTCAAGCATTCAACTCATACAAGCTTATCCGGGTCTAGTTTAACTTTCAAGAATGAGTAGAGTGGAATACATGACCACGGCATCCACCGGCGAGGGCGCCGGTACGGGCGAGGAGCCGCGCTGGCTCAGCGACGAGGAACAGCGCGTCTGGCAGGCATACCTCCAGGCCACGACACTGCTGGAGGACCATCTCGACCGCCAGTTGCAGCGCGACGCCGGGATGCCGCACATCTACTACGCGCTGCTCGTACATCTCGCGCGGGCCCCGCGGCGCCGTATGCGGATGACCCAGCTCGCGAAGGACGCCAAGATCACCAGATCGCGGCTGTCCCACGCGGTGGCGAGGCTGGAGCAGCACGGCTGGGTCCGGCGCGAGGACTGCCCCTCCGACAAACGCGGACAGAACGCCTTTCTGACGGACCAGGGCAACGAGGTGCTGAAGCAGTCGGCGCCGGGCCATGTCGCCGCCGTACGCCAGGCGATCTTCGACCGGCTCAGTCCCGACCAGGTGAAGCAGCTCGGCGAGATCATGCAGGTGATGGCGGAGGGGCTTCAGCCGGAGGGTACGGGCGCGGATCTGCCCTGGCGCCGCTGAACCGCGGGACACCAGGGCAGATCCGTTCTTGGCTTCTTCTCTTCGCTTCTTCGTCTCTTCGGTTGTTCGCCTCTTCGGTTATCTGCTTCTTCGGCTGTCCGGTTGTTCGCACATACCGATCATCCGTACGTACCGACGGCAGCCGGTGCCGCCGTCAGCCGTACAGCAGGCCGTGAGGCCGTGAGGCGTGAGGTCGTCAGTGCATGACGACCGGGACCTTCGCCTCGTCGTCTGCGGCGCCGGCACCGGATCCCGAGGCGACCGGCGAGGAGCCAGGACGGCCGGTGTTGATGAAGGTCAGGGCGATCGCGGCGGCGACGGCCAGGATGCCGACCGCCCACCAGATCGCGCTGGAGTAGCCCTCCACCATGGCCCGCAGCTCAAGGAGCTGACGGTTGCTCGTGGTCGCCGCGTGCGAGGTGACGTACGCGGTCGTGGCCGAGGCCGCGATCGTGTTCAGCAGCGCCGTACCGATCGCGCCGCCCACCTGCTGCGAGGTGTTCACCATCGCGGAGGCGACGCCCGCGTCGCGCGGCTCGATGCCGTAGGTGGCGAGCGACATGGCCGGCATGAACGCCGTACCCATGCCCAGGCCCAGCAGAAGCTGCGCCGGCAGGATCAGACCGGCGTACGAGGAACCGATCTCCAGCTGCGTGAGCAGCAGCATGCCGAGCGCGGCGACCACGAAGCCGGGGCCCATCAGCAGCCGCGGCGCCACCCGCGTCATCAGACGCGCGCCGATCTGGGTCGAGCCCGTGATCATGCCCGCGATCATCGGCAGGAAGGCGAAACCGGTCTTGAGCGCCGAGTAGTCCTTCACGACCTGGAGGTAGTAGGTCAGGAAGAGGAAGAGACCGAACATCGCGATGATGGCGAGGCCCAGCGAGAGATAGACACCACCGCGGTTGCGGTCGGCGATGACGCGCAGGGGCAGCAGCGGGGACTTCACCTTCGACTCGACACCGACGAACGCCAGCAGCAGCACGACGGAGGCGACGAAGAGCGAGATCGTCATGGAGTCGGACCAGCCGTGGGACTCGGCGCGGGTGAAGCCGTAGACCAGCGACACCAGGCCCAGCGTGGAGAGCACGACGCCCGGGATGTCCAGCGCGGAGCGGTTGCGGCTGCCGGCCGGCTCGCGGATCACGAAGTACGCGCCCAGCGCGGCCACGATCGCGAACGGGATGTTGACGAAGAACGTCCAGCGCCAGTCCAGGTACTCGGTGAGCACACCACCGAGGATCAGGCCCACGGCGCCGCCGCCACCGGCGATGGCTCCGTAGATGCCGAACGCCTTCGCGCGCTCCTTGGCGTCGGTGAACATCACCGCGAGCAGCGAGAGCGCGGCGGGCGCGAGCAGGGCGCCGAAGGCGCCCTGGAGGGCGCGGGAGCCGAGCAGCATCGCCTCACCGGTGGCACCGCCGCCGAGCGCCGACGCGGCGGCGAAGCCGAGCAGACCGACGACGAAGGTGCGCTTGCGTCCCCACAGGTCGGCGATCCGGCCGCCGAAGAGGAGCAGACCGCCGAAGGCGAGGGCGTAGGCGGTGATGACCCACTGGCGGTTTCCGTCGGATATGCCGAGGTCCTGCTGGGCGGAGGGCAGCGCGATGTTCACGATCGTCGCGTCGAGCACGACCATGAGCTGCGCGAGCGCGATGAAGACCAGCGCTTTCCACCGGCCCGGGTCGGGGAGTGAGGCTCCGGAGGACGCGGCCGAGGCGGCCGACGAGGGGGAGGGCGAGGACTGCGCTGACGCGGCCGGTTCGGCCGAGGCGGCTGAATTTGACATGGAGGTATCCACCTAAGGATGCGGAAAGACGAAAAAGTCGGTAGGTCGGTAAGTACAGGCGACGCTGCCGGACTTACGAGGTCATGGAGTCACTGAGGTCGTCAGGTGACCGGGTGATGGACAAACGGGTCTGGGGATGAGGGTTCCGGGCGGTCCGGCGGATCCACGTGGTCCGGCGGATCCGAACGGTTGGTCCGGCGGATCCGAACGGTCCGACAGGTCCGAACGGTCCGACGGGTCCGGGGAAGCGCTTCCGAGAACCGCCGGTACGGGGCTACCGGACGGAGTACGGGATCGCTCGGACGCCCGCTGGGCGGCGGCGCCACGGGACGTTCCGCACCGGTGCGGACGTTCAGCGGCGGCCGGTTCCGCCCGGATGGCCGGGCGGCCCGTAAAGGCTTCGGTTCTCGGCCGCCGGGCTGGGCCTCCGGGGCCGGAGTTCATGGTTCAGGGCGCGTCACGGAGCGGCGCGGCGCAGATCCTCCAGGGTCGCGGCCGAGCCGGGCAGTTCGGACCGGGAGGGCGCCTCCAGTCCGTCGAGGAAGAGCTGGAGATGCCGGTGGGTGAACCGGTCCATGTTGAGGCAGCCGGTTCCGGGCAGTGGACGGGTGAGCTGGGACAGCGCGACCATCAGATCACCGACGGCGACATCCTCGCGGAGCCGTCCCGCCTGCCGTGCCCGCTCCATCAGCCCTTCGACCGCGCCTTCGAGACGCTCACGCTCGGCGCGCAGATCGGGCCGCGCCCGGTCGAACGTGCTCGAAAGCATCGGGCAGAGCGCCCCGATCCGCTCGTCCGCCGCGGTGTGCACGAAGATGCGCAGCGCGGCGAGCGGGTCGGGCTCCTCGGCGGCGATGCGCTCCGCGTGGTCCGCCGAGCGGGCCATGACGAAGAGCACGACGTCGTGGATGAGGGCGTGGCGGTCGGGGAAGTGCCGGTAGAG
>NZ_MAUD01000335.1 GCF_001700515.1 Streptomyces lushanensis | reverse complement strand
GCTGATCGAGGACGCGGCGCACGCGCTGGGCAGCGAGGTGGCGGGAGAGCCGGTCGGGAGCTTCGGCGACGCGTCCGTGTTCAGCCTCTCCAAGCATGTGGGCGCGAGGACCGGCGGGTTTCTGGCGGTGGCGGACCCGGCGTCGCGTGCGTCCCTGGCCGCGGCCAGGGACGCGCTGCTGGAGCCGTCGCGCCTGACCTCCGAACTGGCCTACGCGCTGCGTCCGTACGCCGAGGCCGGAGTCCGCGGACTGCGGCTGGTACGGGCGGCGCGCGCCGTGCTGCGGCTGCTCGGCCAGGAGGAGCGCCCGGAGATCCGGATGCCGCTGCGGCCCCGCGAGCTGACGCGGGCGATCGGCGCCGGCACCGGTCTCGCGGCCCTCCATCCCTGGATCCGGGTCGATCTGCACGACTACCGCCTCCGGCCCGGCCGCGTACGGCTCGTCCGTACGGAACGGCTCCTCGCCGGCCTCGACGAACGGCTCATGGCCCACCGGCGAGGTACGGAGAAGCTGTTGGCCACCGCGTGGGGCGGCCCCTGGGACGGCGCCGGCCTCCCGGGCGGTCCGGCCGGCGGCACGGGGCCCTTACAGCCGCTGTTCCGGGTGCCGTTGCTGGTCGAGGACCGGGACGCGGCGGTCGCCGCCCTCGCCCGGCACCGCGTGACCACCGGATATCTCTACGATCCGCCGCTGGACGTCTACGCGGACGAGGTCTTCACCGATCCCTCGCCCTCGCCGGGACCGGCCGCCTGGTTCGCGCGGCACGCGCTGCCGGTCGACCCGCGCCGGGCGGACCAGGTGATCTCCGTCCTCACCGCGCTGGGCGCCCGGCCGGCGGAGCCGCCGATGGAGCCGCCGGACCAACGGCCGGCGGAACGGCCGGCGGATCGGACCGGGGAGCGAGGAGGGCTCGGCGGCCAAGGGTTCGGCGACGGTGGCTGACACCGCCCGGCTGGGGGAGCCGGCCGCCGGCCGGGCCGACCCCGGTCCCGGCGCCTCGGGAACACAGGGGACACGCAGGACACAGGCGGAGTCGGCCGGCGGCGGCGACTCGATGTTCCGCAACGCCTACGCCCTGATGCTCTCCACCGGTGTCTCCGCCGCCCTGGGCCTCGGCTTCTGGCTGGTCGCCGCGCGCTACTACACGGAGGAGGCGGTGGGGCAGGGCTCGGCCGCCATCGCCGCCATGCGGCTGCTGGCCTCGATCACCGCCACCACCATGATCGGCGCGGTGGTGCGCTATGTGCCGCGCGCCGGCCGTGCCACCGGGCCGCTGGTGTGGCGGGCCTACACCATCAGTTCCTTGGTCGTGTGTGTCGCCTGCGTGGTCTTTCTGCTGACCCTCGATCTGTGGGGCCCGTCCTACGCACCGCTCGACGGCGTCACGGCGGGCCTCGTCTTCACCGCGTCCTGTGTCGCCTGGGCACTGCTCACCCTCCAGGACGGTGTGCTGACCGGGCTGCGCAAGGCGTTCTGGGTGCCCGTCGGCAACGCCGTCTTCTCCATCGGCAAACTGCTGCTGCTCGTCGTGTGCGCCGGCGCGCTGCCCGTTCTCGGGGTCTTCGTCTCCTGGGCGGCGGCGATCGCCCTGTCCGTCCTGCCGCTCGGCTGGCTGGTCTTCCGCAGACTCATCCCCCGGCAGGCGGCGGCAGACCGGGACCGCGAGCCCCCGCGGCCGGCCGACATCGGACGGTTCCTGGCGGGAGACTCGGTCGGGGCGCTGTTCAGTCTGGCGATGATCAACCTGCTGCCGGTGATGGTCGCGGTCCGCTTCGACGCCGCCCACAACGCCTTCTTCTACACGGCCTACACCGTCGGCGGCACCATGGAGTTCATGGCCATCAACATGGCCTCCTCGCTCACCGCGCACGCTTCGCACAGCCCGGACCGGCTCGCCGAGGGCGTCCGCGGAGCGCTGCGCCGGATGACGTACCTGCTGGTGCCCGTGGTGCTGGTGCTGGTGCTGTTCGCGCCGCAGGTCCTCGCGCCCTTCGGCGACGACTACGCGCGCAACGGCACGACCGTGCTGCGGCTGCTGGCCGCCGCCGCGCTGCCCCGGGTCGTCGTGGAGCTGTACATCGGAGTACTGCGGGTCCAGGGCCGTACGGGCATGCTCGCCGCCCTCCAGGGCGCCATGTGCGTCCTCGTCCTGGGCAGCGCGCTGTTCCTGCTCGGCCCGGCCGGGATCTCGGGCGCGGGACTGGCGATGCTGCTGTCCATGACGCTGGTCGCGCTGGTGGCGGCGCCGGGACTGCGGGCGGCGCTGCGGGACGGCCACCGTACGGGTCCCTGGTGGAGGCGGGGACGCGAGCGGAGGCAGGGACGCGAGCGGAGGCGGAAAGGGGTGCCGCGGGACCAGGGGGCGGCGGGGCCCGGCGCGGAGACGGACGGGTACGGCACCGAATGGGCCCGCAGAGCCGCCCGCCGCCGTCGGGACACGGCCGAGGAGGCGTCGCGGGAGCGGGCGGAGTACGGCACCACCTGGGCGGAGCGCGCGGCCTATCTGCACGGTGTCCATGACACCGCCACCCCGGCCGTCGGCCTCCCCCTGCCCGCGCCGCCGCCCGCGCCCGTGCGTACGGGGAGTCGGCAGGGCGCGCCCGTATCCGCACCCGAGTCCGGGGCTGTGTCCGCGCCTGGGGCCGGGCCCGGGTCCGCGCCCATGCCCACACCCGGGTCCGCACCCGTCGACGAGAGCCGGACGGTCAGTCTGCTGTGGCTGCTGCTCGGGATCGCGGGCGGACTGTTCTGGTCGCCGCTCGCCCGGGCCGAGGACATCGGCGCCGGTCGGCTCACAGGCGCCCAACTCCTCGACGCGCTGCCGCCGTTCACCCTGATCGCGGGCATCCTGCTGATCGTCGTCCAGTGCGCCGGCGTCGCGCTCGACCGGCCTGGCCCGGTGCTGCTCGCGCTGGGACCGCTGACCACCTTCGCCGCGCTGCACTCCGCGCCTGCGCTGCTGGGCGTACCCCCCGACCGGGCGTCAGGTCCCTGGCACGGTGCCGTCGCGGACCTTCCCGACATGGCGCTGCGGGCCCTGCCCGTCGCCCTGCAACTGCTGTGTCTGGTGCTGGCCGCCGTCACGCTGTGGGCACTGCGTACGGACGGCCGCGTCACGGCGAGCGTGGTGTGGGTGCTCGCCGTGACGGGCTGGGCGGCGCAGCACCCGTTCGCGACGGTGGCGCTGCCCGTGACGGCGGGGCTCTGCGGAGTGTGCGCAGTGACGGCGGTGACCCTGGCCGTGCGCCGTCACCGTCAGCGTCACCGTACGGGAACGGGCTGACGGAAGTACGGATCGCGGCCCGCTTCGCGGTAGCCCTCCAGCGCCGGGCCCTTGTCGACGGTGAGGTCGCAGTGCCGGCCCGGTACGGGACGGTTCCAGTGCACCAGCGCCCGCACCCGGGGAAGCGTCGGCACGACCTCCGGGATCTTCTCGTACCAGCCGCGCTGCCGGCCGGGACGGGCGGGATCGGGCGCCGTACTGAACTCGGCGAGCATGACCGGCTTCCGGTCGGACACGTTCGCGCGCAGCCACTCGTAGGACGGCCGCTGGCTGCGCTCGAAGTCCAGCCAGTTCGTGGAGTCATGACAGGCGTAGTAGTTGTACTGGTCCATGCCGATCCAGTCCACGTACTCGTCGCCCGGATAGAGCGACTTCATCAGCTCGGCGTTGCCCAGATAGCCCGAGACCGTCCACACCCACACCACATTGTCCACACCGAGCTTCTCGAACCGGTCGTACACATGGCGGTAGGCGGCGACGAACTCCTCGGGCGTGCCCGCGTCCGGGGTGCGGAAGTCGGTCTCCTGGTCGAAGGAGAAGAAGACGCGCTTGCCGTACGCCTTGAGACGGCGGGCCTGCGGATCGATGATCTCCTCGTCGAACTTCCCGGCGGCGACATTGCGCCAGCCGAGCTGCGTCTCGGTCCAGTTCTTGTGGTGCGGCTCGGTCCATACCGTGGACTCCCAGGCCAGCATCAGCATGCGGTCCCGGCCCAGCTCCCGTTCGTCGGGCGTGAGCAGCACACCGTCCCGGGCGGTGTTGGACATGTCGTGGTAGTTGTAGACGAGGTCCAGCTTGCGGCCGATCCTCTTCTCGAAGCCGTACACCGCGTCCTTGAGCGAACCGTTCTCCGCGTACGGCACATACGCGCCCCACCAGGCCCCGCACGGCGGCTCCAGCTCCGGGCCCGCCGCGCACGGTCCCTCCGCCGGGTCCTGGCCCGCGCCGCCGGACGCGCCCGGTCCCGCGGCTCCGATCCCGAGACCGACGAGCAGCGCGCCCGCGGCGGCCAGCAGGAGCGCGATACAGGTGGACCGCCGCCCGCCCCCGGTCCGGCGTGAGCCCTTGGCCCGGCGCCCGTCCCCGGCCCGGTGCTGTGCGGGTGTGCGGGTCACCGGCCCCTCCAGGGGCCCGGTTTGAGGCGCTCGGCGGCCCGCAGACTCGCGGCCCGCCGGGTCGTGGCGGGCAGGGGTATCGCGGGCAGGGGCGCCACGACCGTGCAGAAGGCGGCGAGCGTGGCCAGGAAGAGCGTGACCGAGTAGCCCTCCACCAGAAACAGCGCGGTCGCGGTGAGCGTGGCGAGGGACAGGCTCAGGGGCGCGGCGAGCGCCACCGTCTCCAGCCGGGCGCCGGGCAGGAGCAGCGCGAATCCGGGGCCGAAGGCGACGAAGAGCAGGACGGGGAGCCAGCGCAGCGGGGAGCCGCCGGGCAGGGCCGTGGCGGCGAGCGCCACCCAACCGGAGAGCGCGAGGGCGGCGCTGAGCCATGGCCGCTCCGGCAGCCGTCGTGGTGCCCGGCCACGAACCGGTTCCCGCGCCTGTTCCGGGTCCTGCGAGCGGTCCGGGTCCAGAGCCTGCGCCTGGTCCTGTGTCCGGTCCGGGTCCCGGTCCGGGGCCTGTGGCTGTTCCGGGTCTCGCGCCCGGTCCTCCGGCTGCTCCCGTTGCTGCGCCCGCGCCGGATCCTGTTCACGCGCCGGTTCCCGAAGCTGGTCCGGAGAACGCGAGTCGGCCGGCTTCTCGGTGTCCGTCACGGCGGCTGCCTCCTCCTCGTACGTCATCGGCCGGCCGTACCGGTAGCCGTGGCCGTGAGGGGGGCGGCGGTCGCGGCGGGATCCGGCAGGTGCTCCAGTACGAGCCCGTGCTCGTCCTCCTCCACGACCCGGAACAGCGGCGAGGCCTTCAGCGCCGCGCTCATCCGGGCGAAGCCGCCGGGCGGCAGATATCCCTCGCCGGCCGTGGCCCTCTCCTGGGTCCGCGTGAGGATCACATAGGCCGGACGCCCGTCGGGGATGCCCTCGGCGAGATATCCGGCCGGATCCTTGAGCATCTTCAGGTTCTCCGGCACTTCCTGTTCGGTGAAGAACCAGCGCTCGTAGTGGTCGTAGCGGTAGTAGGCACCGGGGAACGAACCGGTGGTGGCCAGGATCAGCGCGCCGTCCGGGGCACGGTCGTAGGCCCGTCGGACCAGCGCGGTCTCCGCCGGAGGCGCGTACTGCATGGCCTCCTTGCCGTAGTACGACGGCAGGAAGCCCGCCAGCAGGGCGACCAGCGCCAGGGGCAGCGCCACCGCGCCGGCCCCGCGCGCCGGTCGCCGTGCCCTGCCGCCGGTCCCCGCGACGGCGGGGACGAGGGCCGCCGCGGCGAAGAACGCCGTGCCGGGCAGCCCGAACAGATAGACGCGGAAGAGCATCTCGCCGCCGTAGTCGTTGACGGCGAAGAGCGGTACGGGCGCGGCGGCGGCCAGCAGCAGCGGCAGGGCGCTCCTGGTCAGGGCGCGCCGCAGCAGCACGGCCGCGGCGGCCAGTACGCCCAGCAGGGCCACCATCATGATGTTGGCGTGGCCGACCAGCTCGGGCCCGGGGCCGGTCGGTTCACCGGCGAACCCGGCGCGGGAGTTGCTCAGCAGATCGCCGGCCGTGTCGCGCAGTGTGCCGAGCGTGTCCAGGAACAGCAGCCGGCCCATCGTCAGATCCCAGACGAGCATGATGACGCCGGTCACCACGAGCAGCCCGAGATTGCGGTGGCGCCGGGTGAGACAGAGGGCCATCAGCGTCATCCCGAGCATGACCGGGGTGAGCTGGTGCGAGGCGTTGACGGCCGCGATGAGCGGAGCGAGCAGCGCCACGCCGATCGCCCGCTGCCGAAGGCCGGTGGGCGCTGGTGCGCAGGCGGCGGCCGGATCGAGAAGCGACCGGTCGCGCAGCCGCCCGGCGGATCCCGGCCGTACGAAATGCCGTACGACCACGGCGAACACGGCCAGGAAGAGCAGATACGCGAAGCCCTGCGGGGAGAGATAGTCCTGTCCGACCCAGTTGGCGAGCTGGAAGATCCACACGGCGGTCCACACCAGGCGCCAGTCGTCGCTGAAGGTGCGGTAGATCAGTACCAGGACCGGCATCGTCAGCAGCCCGAACGCGATGGGCGCCCAGTTGGTGTACACCGCCGCGCCCTCCACGCCGAAGGCACGGACCAGCGCGGCGTTGAGCGAGAAGAAGCCGGGCCACTGGTCGTACGCGGACATCCCGCCGGAGAGTTCGACGGTGGGGTGTACGGTCCCCTCGGCCAGCAGCCGGGCGATCACGGCGTCGTGCTTGGACGCCCAGGCGTATCGCACCGAGTCGTAGAGCAGGGCGGGCGGCGCCTTGAGCGCCACGAGCAGGGTGACGCAGTAGGTCGACGGCCACCAGGGAGCGGTGCCCGCCCGGCGCAGACCGACCAGGAAGCCGGCTGTGAGCACCAGCAGCGCGGCGTAGAAGGCGATCGGGAACCGGTCGAGAAGCCCGAAGTCCCCCATGTCGTGGAAGTCGGTCCGGGGTAACGACCAGCTCCACAGGGCCGCCGCGACCACCAACGGCAGCCAGCTCAGCAGCAGTTGCGGACGGAGCAGGGCCGTCGCCGTCGCCATCGTTGCCGGGACCGGTCCGCGGCGCCGCGGGGGCACGGGCTTCCGCCCCTGGACGTCCGAAGCGGGCGCGGGGCCGGAGTCGGAACCAGAGCCAGGACCGGAGCCGGGACCTGTGCCGTGACCGCCGGGCTGCGGCACGGGCGCAGGCGCGGACCCGGCTGCGGGACCGGTCGCCGGATCGGTCTCGGGTCCGGGCGGGGGCTCGCGGCTCCCCTCGACCGGTGCGGGCACAGGCTGCTGCACAGTGCGACTCCCCCCACAGATGTGGTCGCGGCCGTCACGCCGCTGTCCCTGAAGCGAAGTATAGGAACTCTCAACGCGTTTGTTTCGGTTCTAACCGGCGAACTCGGGCCCCCGTATCCGGGCCCGCACGCCCCGGTAGAGCCGCCATCCCAGCGTGCGCGGCGAGTCCGGGAAGGGCGCGGTCCTCGCCCGCTCGCCCTCGGCCGCACCGCCCGCCATCCAGGACGCCACGTCCGCCGCGGTGTGCCGACGGCGCACGATGAGCCGGGAGATGCGGTAGGTCTCGTCCCGGTCCGAGCTGTGCGCGTGGCGTACGGCGGCGGCGGAGGCGTATCCGGCGCGCGCCGCGGCCCGGCGCACGGCGCGGCTGTTGTAGCCGTGCGGATAGGCGAGATGCGCGACCTCATGGCCGAGTGTGTCCTCCAACGCGCTTTTCGCATCGCGCAGTTCACGGTGGAGGTCGGCAGGGCGGAGGGTGTCGAGCTGGGGATGGGTG
Organism: Streptomyces lushanensis; assembly: GCF_001700515.1. Taxonomy (GTDB): domain Bacteria; phylum Actinomycetota; class Actinomycetes; order Streptomycetales; family Streptomycetaceae; genus Streptomyces; species Streptomyces lushanensis. The sequence continues at coordinate 15,891 of NZ_MAUD01000335.1, read as the reverse complement.
ACGGTGTGGGCGCCCACCTCCATGCCGTACCGCTCCAGAGCCGGTGCCCGGGCGAGCGTCATCATCGGCGCGGGCGGCAGCAGGCTGGTCAGGCCCGGTGTGATCGCTCCGGTGGTCAGATACGCGGTGGCGGGCAGCGAGCGGACGGCGAGCGCCTCGGCCGTGGGGCCCGGGAGATCGGCGAAGCCGTCGTCGAAGGTGAGCACGACGGGGCGTGCCGGAACGGACCGCGCCGGTACGGGCCCGTCCGCCGCCGTCGCACGGCCGGTGAGCGTGCTGATCGTGACGGGAGTGCGTCCGCTGGCGAGGACGGCGTCCAGATGGGCGGCGAAGTCCCTCGGTGTGACGGTGAATTCGGCGATCCAGGCGGGCGGGTCGTCCATCACCGCGTGATAGAGGAGGACGGGAATGGGCGCGGGCGGGCTGTCGCTCACGACCGCTCCCCGCCCGCCCGACGGCGGATCCGTGCCGCGCCGAGTGCCCCGCCGCGCGCCTGACGGCGCACCCGTACGCGCGCCCTCAGATAGCCGAGCGGGCCGTACAGCATCCCCCGGCGCTCCAGCCGGGAGAGATCACGCGGCCAGGGATGGGCCCGTGCGCCATGGGTGCCGGGCGCCTGCTCCCCCGCCCGGTCCGGGCGGTGCGCCGTGATCGCGCGGGCGTGGGCGAGGCCGCGCGGCAGCTTGACGAGCAGCGCGGGCAGCAGCGCCGGGCGGCGGACCAGGAGCGCGGTGAGACAGGCGGTCAGGCCCGCGCCGTACCCGTACGCCTGGTTGCGCAGGTCCTGCCAGGTCTCGCGGTGGTGGTGCCAGACGAGCGCCTCCGGCGCGTAACGCAGCCGGTGGCCGGCGGCCAGGATCCGTACGAAGGCGTAGAGGTCGTCACCGCCCCTGGCCGGCGTGCCGGTGCCGGTGCCGGGATCGAAACCGGCCACGGCCCGCAGCGCCTCGGCACGGAACGCCATATTGGCACCGGAGCCGAAGCTGCCCGCGGTGAACGGGAACAGCGGTTCGTCGGCGGGCGGACTCGCCGGATCGTACAGCCTGGGCTCGAAGCCCTTGGCGAAGCCGCCGTGGCTCTCCAGCAGGATCTGCGCGGAGGTGGTCAGCCGGGCGGGAAGGATCAGTCCGGTGACACAGCCCAGGCCGGGATCGGTCGCGAAGGGTGTGGTGAGCGCGGTGAGCCAGCGGGGATCGGCGATCACATCGTCGTCGGTGAAGGCGATGACCGTGCCGTCGGCGGCGGCGACACCGCTGTTGTGCGCGACGGCCAGACCGGGGCACGGCTCCTGCACGTAGTCGACGCGGCCCGCGTAACGGGACTCGACGAGGTCCCGGGTGGCGGTCGTGACAGGAGCGTTGTCGACGACGAGGACGCGGAAGTCCGGATGGTCCTGCGCGAGAAGCGAGTCGAGGGCGCGGGCGAGCTGTCCGGCGCGCTCGCGGGTGGCGACGACGACGGTGGTACGAGGAGGCGCGGCGGGCGCGGTCGCGGGCCGCCGAGCGCCGGGCTCCGAAGGCGCTTCGGGAATCGCCTCCGTAAGCGCGGGCTCCATGGGCGCGGGCACTTCGGGCGCGGGCGGCCCGTGCGGTCCCTTCCGTGCGCGGAAGGCGGCCGTGAGCACCTCCGCCGGGTCCTCGTCCGCCCTGACATGGCCGAGCACGGTGGCGGCCGGGCGGCCCCGGAGCCGTACGAGCGCGAAGATGTCCCCGGCACCCGGAGGCGGGCCGCCGAGCGCCGGGCCGAAGGACAGCACCGGGCTGTCGGCGCTGTCGGGATCGAGATCCAGTTCGGCCACGGCGATGGGCGGTAACTCCGGTGACCCGCAAGGGCGTCCGTCGGACGCGTAAGGCGCCGCCGTGGAGGTGGATGTGGAGGTGGATGTGCTGGGTGTGTATGTCATCGGCTCCCCCGTTGGTGACGTGGCCCCCCGCCGTCACTTCTCCCGCAGCCGGCCCACCCGGCCCAGCGTGCGCTGCGCGTATCCCGCCAGCCTCGGCCGGCTCCTGACGAAGCTGTGCGCCCTGCGGGACGGCTCCCGGCTGAGCCAGTGGAGAGCCGCCCGCGCGCCCGGCCGCGCCACGGAGCCCTCGTACACCCGCAGTCCGCCGGTCTTGAGCGCGTCCTTGTACTCGGCGGCCCCGCGGCCCAGGTCGAGCATCTGGATCCCCGCCGCCGCGGCTGCCTCGGCCATCCGCAGATGCAGGATCAGTCCTGGTGAGTACTTGGCGAACGCCGGGTCGTACGCAGGGAACCAGCAGGCCAGGACCGTGCGCGAGCGCAGCCCGAAGTGCGCGGCGACCGGCCGGTCCGCGACGTGGAGCACGGAGAGCACACCGGAGCAGCCCGGCGCGCGGGTCTCGGCCAGCTGCCGTACGAGCGCCCTGATCCACTCCTTGGCGAAGCGGTCTCGGCGGCCCGTCCTGCGGTACTGCGCGGACTTCCACTCCATGAGCGTGCGCAGGGCCGCCGGATCGCGTTCGTCGAAGACGAAGCGGACCTCGCCCGCCTGGCGGCCGAGCCTGCGCTCCTTCGCGGCCGTCGTCCTGAGGAACTTGGGCGACCGTGCGCGCAGGCCCCTCTCGTACGCCTCGTACCCCTCACGGACATCGATGACCGGGGACTCGAACTCCTCGGCCGCGGCGGGGACGAACAGCTCCTGGCGCGTCTCCAGATTGTCGAACTCCCAGGCGGAGAGCGAGCAGGCCCTCAGCAGACCGGTCACCGACAGCCTCAGGCCGCTGCGGAACACGCCTCCCTGCACATCGGACACGCCGAGGCCGATGGCCCTGCCGTGCCCCAACGGCCCTGTCTCGTACGGGAAGAAACCGACGGGCTCGCCATACCGGCCACCGGCGCCGTCGGCGACGCCGCCCCCCGCGCCGCGTTCGTCCAGCTCCTCCCGCACCACCGCCACCCGGGCGGCGGGCCGTACACGGCCGACCGCGCGTGTGAACTCCGGCTCCATGAACGGACTGGCGGGCGCGCCGGACAGAGCCCGTAACGCACGCCATGCGTCCATCTCGGTCTCGTCGAGATCCGCCGGCGCGGCGATTCGAATCCGCGCCCGATGGCGCGCGGCACTGCGTACGTCACTCATTTCGACCCCCCGGTCCCCAACCCCACCGAAAGGACGGTACCGACCCAAATCGTTCCGGGATAGTGCGCGGCGACCATTCGCCAGAGGCCGAACAACTACTGTCCGAAGCGGTCCGATCGCTCATAGGATCACAGGACGCGTCGACCACTACGTCCGCCCGGGAGGAGGTCCCCATGCTCATGCCACACCGGATGGACCCCACGGGCGGCTGCCCCCATGCCGCCAATGCCGCGCTGCTGGCACGGGGGGCCGTGGCCCGGGTCGTGCTTCCCGGCGAGGTGCCGGCCATGGCGGTGCTCGGGCACGAGGCGCTCAAGGAGTTCATCGGCCACCCGGATGTCGCCAAGGGCGCCGAGCACTTCACGGCGCTGCGGGAGGGGCGGATTCCGGACGGCTGGCCGCTGAAGACCTTCGCCACGGTACGAAGCATGACAACGGCGGACGGAGCGGACCACCGGCGGCTGCGGTCCCTGGTGAGCAAGGCGTTCACGGCACGGCGGGTGGAGGCCCTGCGGCCCGGCATCGAGCGCCTGACGGAGGAGCTGCTGGACGGCCTGGCCGCCGCGGCCGAGACGACCACGGCCGGAGCTCTCGCGTCCGGAGCGCCCGCCGGGCGTGGCGGCGTGGTTGATCTACGCGCGCAGTTCGCGCTGCCGCTGCCCATGAGTGTCATCAGCGAACTGCTGGGTGTGGACGCCGAGTTCAGGGACCGGTTGCATGTCCTGTCGACCCAGCTCGTCAGCACGGACATAGGCCCGGCGGAGGCGGTGGCCGCCAACAGGGAGATGGTGGCCGTGCTCGGCGCGGTGGTGGCTTCCCGCAGGGCGCGTCCTGGCGACGATCTCACCAGCGCGCTGATAGCCGTACGCGCGCAGGACGCCGCCGCCGATCCCGGCGCGGAAACCACCGCCGATCCCGGACCGGGTACCACCGCCGACGCCACCGCCACCCTCGATGCCACCGACACCGCCACCGTCGATGCCGACACCGCCACCGACACCGACGCCGGTGTGCGGGAAGGCCGGAACGCGGACCGGAGGGAAGACCGGTCGGACCGGCTCAGCGAGTCCGAGCTCATCGGCACGCTGCTTCTGATGATCGTCGCCGGGCATGAGACCACCCTCAATCTCATCACCAACGCCGTCCGCGCCCTCTGCGCCCACCGGGACCAGCTCGACATGCTGCTGGAGGGCCGTGCCGACTGGGCGGACGCGGTGGAGGAGACCCTGCGTTGGGACAGTCCGGTGAGCTACTTCCCCTTCCGCTACCCGACCCGCGATCTGACCGTGGACGGCACACTCATTCCCCGGGGCACTCCCGTCCTGGCCGGTTACTCGGCGGCCGGCCGCGATCCGTCCGTCCATGGTCCGGACGCCGACCGCTTCGACGTGACCGGCCGCGCGTCCTCCGCCATGACCCGTCATCTCTCCCTGGGCCATGGCGCGCACTACTGCCTGGGCGCTCCACTGGCGCGGATGGAGACCACGATCGCCCTGAGGCAGTTGTTCACCCGCTTCCCCGGCCTGAAGATCGCGGTCACGGAGGAGGAACTGCCCCGTCAGCGGAGTTTCGTGGGCAACGGGGTGAGCGGACTGCCCGTGGTGCTCGGGTAGTCCGCCGTGTGTTCGATTGTGCTTGTCAGCTCACGTACTCATCGGACCGTACTCATCTCGGGTGGTCGTAAAACGCCTCGACGGTCAGGTGCGCCTCGGCAGCCGTGGAGCCTCGGGCCGTCATAGACGCAGTCCCACGGCCAGGGCGATCGTGAGCCCGAGCGTGCAGACCGCGACGACGAACCACGTCTGATGCTTCGCTTCCGGAGTCATGGCCGGCCTCGTCCTTCGCGCTCACGCAGATAGTCCATGAATGTCCGGCACATCCGTGCCATGGCCCGCATATGGACCCAGTTGGCCATGGCCCCGTCGCCCGGCCCGCTCGCCGTCAGGTCGTACCAGTCCTTGAGCGCGCCCTTGGCCCGCACGGTGTGCTCGGCCTCGGGCACGCTCTCGACCAGACCCACGAGCCGTGCCCCATGCGTGATGAGCCGCTCGGTGAGATCGGCGATCTCCTGCGGCGGAGGCATCAGACGATGGGGAGCCAGAGCGCGATCGGCGTCGAAGGCGATCGCGTCGAAGGCCACGGCTATGGAGGTGGCATCGTGGGCCATGGCCTCGGTGTGCGCGTTTTCGTCTGTGCTGCCGGCTCTGTGGTCTGTCACTGTGTTCACCTTGGCCCCCGTCTTCGTGTGATCGGCGTCTACGAAGAGAAAACCGCGTTATCTGCCTCCGCGAGTACCGTGGAAGCAGGTCTGAGAATGAAAGCCATGAACGCACTGGGGGAGTTGAGAGCATGGCGAGTAACTCACGCACACCCAATACCGGGCTGGCCTGCCTGCTTGAGCAGGCGAAGTGGTCCCGTTCGCAGTTCGCGCAAATCATCAACCGCATGGGGGCCGAAGCCGGTCTGGAGCTTCGCTACGACCAGTCCGCCGTCTCCCACTGGGTCGCGGGCACCATGCCGAAGGAGCAGGTCAGACCGCTGATACTGGAGGCGTTCGCACGGAAGCTCAACCGGCCGGTGACACACTCGGAGGCCGGTCTGGCGGTCGCTTCGGCCGGCTTCTCCGCCGCGCGAGGGTCCGCGCACGGGGCCGCGTCCGGGTCCGTGCGAACGTCCGCCCGCGCCTCCGCGGACGACACGGCGGCGGCTCGCCTCAACACCCTTGAAGAACTCGTCGACATGGGACGGGCGGACATGGATCCGTCACGCCGTGGCCTGATAGCGGCGGGTCTGTTTTCGGCCGCCGTGGTCGTCCCGCTCTTCCCGGATCTGGCGCAGGCCGCCACTCCGCCGCCGGCCGCCCCGGGGAAGCGGACGGTCCGGATCGGCGCACCGCAGGTGCAGGCCGTACGGACGATGACGGACCGGATCGCCAACATCCTCGATGAACTCGGAGGCGGTCACGCGCGCCCGATGGCCGCCGCGTTCCTGGTGAACACCGTCATGCCCTGGCTGAAGGCGGAAGCCGCGGAGCGGGTACGGAACGACATGCTGGCCGCCGCCTCCGATCTGGTCTATCTGACCGGATGGATGGCGATGTACGAGCGCGCGCACGGGCTCGGCCAGCGCTACTACCTCAGGGCCCTCGAACTGGCCGGCGCCGCCGAGGACCATGTCACGTACTGCCGCACACTGCGCGGCATGTCGCTCCAGGCGTCCAATCTGGGGTACGGCAGGCGGGCGTTGGAACTCGCCGACTCGGCGGCCGAGGCCTCCTCGAAGGCGGAGCCGCGCCTTCAGGCGTTCCTGTCGGGACAGCAGGCCCACGCCGCCTCGATGGTCGGCGACAAGCGCCAGGCCTTCACGCGGCTTCGCGAGACGGAGACGGCGCTGACCAAGGCGGACAACCGTCGCGAGTCGATCGGCGGCTACGACCAGACCGCCTATCTCTTCCATGTGTCGCACGTGCTCTACGAGTTCAAGGATCTGCCGGGCTCGATCTCCGCGCTCCAGCAGTCCTTGAAGGCGCAGCAGAAGAACGAGCGCCAGGGCCGGGTCCACTTTCTGGCGGTGCTGGCACAGCGTCAGCTGGAACTGGGCCATCTCGAGGCCGCGTGCGGGAGTTGGTGGCAGTTCCTGGACGACTACGAGCATGTGTCCTCGGCGCGCGGGGACGAGCACTTCGAGACGATGCGGCGGCGGCTGAAACCGTACGCGAAGACGCGCGCGGTGCAGCGCCTGCGGCCGAGAATCGACGAGGTCGCCGTACTGAAGGGCTGAGCCGGACGGCATCGGCCGCCGGAGCATCAGAACATACGCGTTCCGCCACGCCAGACGGAGGAGACCAGGGGGACTCCCGGTCGGTAGGCCAGATGGACATGGCTCGGGGCGTCGAGAAGGACGAGGTCGGCGCGGGTGCCGGGGGTGACACGGCCGATGTCCTGGCGGCGCAGGGCCGCCGCGCCACCCGCGGTGGCAGACCAGATCGCCTCGTCGGGGGTCATGCCCATGTCGCGTACGGCGAGGGCGATGCAGAACGGCACGGACGAGGTGAAGGACGAGCCCGGATTGCAGTCGGTGGACAGCGCGACGGTGGCGCCCGCGTCGAGCAGGCGGCGGGCGTCGGGCCAGTCGGCGCGGGTGGAGAACTCCGCGCCGGGAAGGAGGGTCGCGACGGTGTCGCCGTGGGCCAGCGCGTCCACGTCGGCGTCGGTGAGATGGGTGCAGTGGTCGGCGGAGGCGGCGCCGAGCTCGACGGCGAGCCGCACCCCGGGACCGTACGAGAGCTGATTGGCGTGGACACGGGGCTGGAGGCCCCGCGCCAGGCCCGCGGTGAGGATCGCGCGGGCCTGGTCGCCGTCGAAGGCTCCCTGTTCGCAGAAGACATCGATCCAACGGGCGTACGGAGCACAGGCGTCCAGCATCTCGCCGGTGACCAGGGCGACATACGCGGCGGGATCGTCGGCGTACTCGGGCGGGACGATGTGCGCGCCGAGATAGGTGACCTCGTCGGTGTGATCGCAGGCGATGCGTACGGCGCGGGCCTCGTCCTGGACGGTCAGCCCGTAGCCGGACTTGGTCTCCAGGGTGGTGGTGCCCTGACGGAGCGCCTCGGCGAGATAGCGCGCGACATTGGCGGCCAGTTCGGCATCGCTCGCGGCGCGGGTGGCGGCGACGGTGGTGCGGATACCGCCCGCGGAGTAGGCGCGTCCGGACATCCGGGCGTTGAACTCCTGGGTGCGGTCACCGGCGAAGACCAGATGGGAGTGGGAGTCCACGAAGCCGGGGACGGCGGCCCGGCCGCCCGCGTCGACGGCGTTGTCAGTGGCGGGTGCTTTTCTTGTCTCACCGACCCAGGCGATGCGGTCGCCGTCGATGACGACGGCCGCGTCCTGGATCAGACCGATGGGGGTTCCGTCACCGAGGGAGGAGTCGTTGGTGACCAGACTGGCGATGTTGGTGATGAGGGTGGACGTGGTCGAGGCCGCGATCGTGGTCGTGGTGATGCTCATGGCGGGGGTTCTCTCCTCCGGCGGCTTCGGCCTGCGCGGCTCGGGCGGCCTGGTCGGCCTGGGCGCTGTGGGACGTGCGGGGGCTGTCGGGGGCGGGGGCTGTCAGCCGCGCAGGGCCGCGATGGACTCGGCGAGGGCTCTGGGCACATCGGGCACGAGCGTATGGACCCCGTCCCGTACGAGATGACGACCGCCCACGACGGTGTGGCGCACATCCGCCGCGGAGGCGGCGAATACGGCGGTCTCCGCACCGAGCCGTGGCAGCGGGCCCGCTGTTCTGACGGTGTCCAGCCCGATCGTGACGAGATCGGCGAGCGCGCCGGCCTCGATCCGGCCCGCCTCCTGCCACCCGAGCGCCGCGTGGCCGCCGGCGGTGGCCGCGTGGAGGAGGGAGGCGGCCGTCCAGTGGCCGCGGCTGCGGGAGCGCAGCCGTTCGTTCAGCTCCATCGCGCGGGCCTCTTCGAGGAGGTCGATCACGGCATGGCTGTCGCTGCCGAGCGACAGTGGCGAGCCCGCGCGCTGGAGGCGGGCCGCGGGGCCGATGCCGTCGGCCAGATCGCGTTCCGTGGTGGGACACATGCAGGTGCCGGTGTGGGAGGTGCCCAGCAGGGTGATGTCCTCGTCGGTGAGATGGGTGCTGTGGACTCCGGTGGTGCGTGTGCCCAGGACACCGTGGTCGGCGAGGAGCCGGGTGGGCGTGCGGCCGTGGACGGCGAGGCAGGCGTCGTTCTCCGCGGTCTGTTCGGAGAGATGGACATGGAGCGGGGCCCGGCGCGCCCCGGCCCATTCGGCGACGGTGGCGAGCTGTGCGGCGGGTACGGCGCGTACGGAGTGGATGGCGGCGCCGATCAGGGCGTGGCCGGTGTCCTTGAGCGCGGAGACGCGCTCGGCCCAGGCGTCGGCGGTGCCGTCGGAGAAGCGGAGCTGATGGCGCTCCAGCGGCGCCCCGTCCCGGCGCTTGCTGAGACCGGCGGAGAGATAGGCGGTGTCGAGGAGCGTGATCCGGATCCCGGCCTCGGCGGCTGCCGCGATCAGGGCCTCGCCCATCGCGTTCGGATTGTCGTAGGGCGTGCCGTCCGGTGCGTGATGGACGTAGTGGAACTCACCGACGGCCGTGATGCCGGCCAGCGCCATCTCGGCGTACACGGCGCGGGCGAGTGCGTGGTAGGAGTCCGGGGTGAGGCGGGCGGCGAAGCCGTACATGAGCTCGCGCCAGGTCCAGAAGGTGCCGGAGCCGACCTGGACGGTGGAGCGCAGGGCGCGGTGGAAGGCATGGGAGTGGGCGTTGGCCAGGCCGGGGAGCGTCAGTCCGCGCAGTACGGTCGCGCCGGGCGGCGGCGTCGGGACGCCGGTGCGCACGTCGGTGATCCGGCCGTCGTCGGCGGCGGCGCCGACGGTCACACCGGGCTCGACATGGTTGTCGTACCAGGCGTGTTCCAGCCAGTACACGACATCGGGCGTCCGGTAGGCGGCCGGTACGGCGCGGGTCTCCGGTGTGCTCTGCGGGACCCGGGTGGCCTCGGCGATCTCGGCGGGTGTCTTGATCCGTGTCCTTCCCGGCGCCGCTGTCGGCCGGGCGGGCTTCGGCCGCGCGGCGGACGGACGTGCTGCCGCTGTCGGCTGCGTCATGTGCACGCGAGTCCTTCCAGTACGTCGGCGAGCGCCAGGACCCCGGCCACGCAGTCGTCGTCGGCGGCGTACTCGGCCGGGGAGTGCGAGACGCCGGTGGGGTTCCGTACGAACAGCATGGCGGTAGGGATGGAGCCGGACAAAATACCCGCGTCATGTCCGGCACCGGTGCCGAGGACAGGCACGGCGGACCGGGCGGCGGGGCGCTGTCCGAGGATCTTGGCGAGTTCGTCCCGCAGGGCGTGCTCGAATTCGACGACGGGAGTGAAGGACTCTTGCACGACGCGTAGTTCGATACCGGCGCGGTCCGCGTGGGCGCGGGCTGCGGACTCGATCCCGGCGACCACGGTGTCCAGGGCGGACTGGTCGGCGGCGCGGGAGTCGAGCCAGCCACGGACGAGGGAGGGAATGGCGTTCACGCCGTTGGGTTCGACGGAGACCTTGCCGAAGGTGGCGAGGGCTCCGGCGAGTTCCGCCTCACGGCGGGCGGCGAGCACGGTCTCGGCGTAGGTCAGCATCGGGTCGCGGCGGTCGGCGAGCCGGGTGGTGCCCGCGTGGTTGGCCTCGCCGTGGAAGTCGAACCGCCAGCGGCCATGCGGCCAGATCGCGGACGCGATACCCACGGGATCGCCGGAGAGATCGAGCGCGCGGCCCTGCTCGACATGCAGTTCGACGAACGCGCCGATGCGCGCGAGCCGTTCGGGATCGGGACCGATGGTGGACGGATCGTGTCCCGCCGCCTCCATCGCCCGGGGCAGTGTGACACCGTCCCCGTCGCGCAGTTCATGGGCCTTCCCCGCGGTGAGCCGGCCGGCGGTGAGCCGGGAGCCGACGCAGGCGAGCCCGAAGCGCGCGCCTTCCTCGTCACCGAAGTTGGTGATGGCGACGGGCTTGGTGAACCGCGCTCCCCTGCGGCGCAGTTCATCGAGCGCGGCGAAGGAGGAGACAACGCCGAGCGGGCCGTCGAAGGCGCCGCCGTCGGGGACGGAGTCGAGATGCGAGCCGGTGACCACGGCGTCACCGGCGAGCGGATCACCGAGCCAGGCCCACTGGTTGCCGTTGCGGTCGAGTTCGTGGACCAGCCCGCGGGTCTCGGCCTGCGCGCGGAACCAGGCGCGGCAGTCGGTGTCGGCGGCGGTCCAGGCGTAGCGGCGGTAGCCGCCGCTGCCCGGGTCGCGTCCGAGCGGTGCGAGATCACGCCACATCTCGTGGAAGGAGGGCGTACTCATAGCGGCCGGATCCGCACGGCCGGCCGGATCCGCGCCGCCGGCCGCGCCGCCGGGGCCGTACGCCGGTCCCGCCGTCCCCGTACGGGCCGAGGTCGTGTCGTCGCGGTCGCGCGAGGTCATGACGGGACACCTTCGGCGGGCGCGGCGGCGGCCTTGTCCTCGCGCATGGGGATGCGGACAGCGCGTTCCTCGGCGACCGATTCCGCGAGGTCGTAGCCCGCGTCGACATGGCGGATGACACCCATGCCCGGATCGTTGGTGAGGACGCGGCGGATCTTCTCGCCCGCGAGCCTCGTGCCGTCGGCGACCGAGACCTGGCCGGCGTGGATCGAGCGGCCCATGCCGACGCCGCCGCCGTGGTGGAGCGAGACCCAGGAGGCGCCGGAGGCGACATTGACCATGGCGTTGAGCAGCGGCCAGTCGGCGATGGCGTCGGAGCCGTCGAGCATGGCCTCGGTCTCGCGGTAGGGGGAGGCGACCGAGCCGCAGTCGAGATGGTCGCGGCCGATGACGACCGGCGCGGCGAGTTCACCGGAGGCGACCATGTCGTTGAACCTCTCCCCCGCCTTGTCGCGCTCGCCGTAGCCGAGCCAGCAGATCCGGGCCGGCAGGCCCTGGAAGTGGACGCGTTCGCCCGCCATCGTGATCCAGCGGTGCAGCGACTCGTTCTCCGGGAAGAGTTCGAGGATCGCCTTGTCGGTCTTGTGGATGTCGGACGCCTCGCCGGACAGCGCCGCCCAGCGGAAGGGCCCCCTGCCCTCGCAGAACAGTGGCCGGATATAGGCGGGTACGAAGCCGGGAAAGGCGAAGGCGCGGTCATATCCGGCGAGCTGGGCCTCGCCCCGGATGGAGTTGCCGTAGTCGAAGACCTCGGCGCCCGCGTCCTGGAAGCCGACCATCGCCTCGACATGGCGTGCCATGGACTCCCGGGCGCGCACGGTGAAGTCGGCGGGCTTCTCGGCCGCGTACGAGGCCATGTCGGCGAAGTCGACGCCGAGCGGCAGATACGCCAGCGGATCGTGCGCGGAGGTCTGGTCCGTGACGATGTCGACGGGCGCGCCCTCGGCGAGCATCCTGGGCAGCAACTCGGCCGCGTTGCCCAGCAGACCGATGGAGAGCGGCCGGCGCGCGTCCCGGGCCTCGGTGGCCAGGTGGAGGGCGTGCTCTAGGCTGTCGGCCCGCACATCGAGATAGCGGTGCTCGATCCGGCGGTCGATGGCGCGCGGATCGCAGTCGACACAGATCGCCACGCCGTCGTTCATGGTCACGGCCAGCGGCTGGGCACCGCCCATGCCGCCCAGACCGGCGGTGAGAGTGATCGTCCCGGCCAGCGTTCCGCCGAACCGCTTCGCGGCGACGGCGGCGAAGGTCTCGTACGTGCCCTGGAGGATGCCCTGGGTGCCGATGTAGATCCACGATCCGGCCGTCATCTGCCCGTACATGGTGAGCCCGAGGGCCTCCAGCCGCCGGAACTCCTCCCAGTTCGCCCAGTCGCCGACCAGATTGGAGTTGGCGAGCAGCACACGCGGCGCCCACTCATGGGTCTGCATGACGCCCACCGGGCGGCCGGACTGGACGAGCATGGTCTCGTCCTGCTTGAGCGTGCGCAGCGTACGGACCATGGCGTCGAAGGAGCGCCAGTCGCGGGCTGCCTTGCCGGTGCCTCCGTAGACGACGAGCTTGTCCGGGTGTTCGGCGACCTCGGGATCCAGATTGTTCTGGAGCATGCGGAGGGCGGCTTCCTGCTGCCATCCCAGGGCGCTCAGTTCCGTACCGCGCGGTGCCCGTACGGGGCGGGGTCCCGACATGGGTTGCCTCCTCCTTGATGGGGCCGCCGGTGCCCGGCGGACCCGCCGGTCCTCGGGGTGTCCCCCGGGGCTGTTGACCCGACGGGCTGTTGGCCGATCTATTCACATCCTGTCCGGATGAATACTTGTAGTCAACCACTGCGTGACCGCCCGCCGGATGATTGGCTGGAGTCCATGGCCTCGGTTCAGCACAACAGTCAGGGCGCGGATCACGGCGCGCGACACGACAGCCGCCGCGGTACGGATCGCCCCGCCGCCGGATCCGCGTCGGGATCCGCGTCCGGACACGGCGAGAGCACCGGAGACGGCGGACGCGCCGCGCCCGCCGCACACGCCTCACGCGCCGAACACGCCGACGCGGCGGCCCGCCGCGATCTGGCCGTCCGGGCGGCGGTGGCGCGCGGGCTGATCAGCGAGGCCGAACCGGTGGTCGCACTGCTCGACGTGGCCGGGATCCGCTCCTCGGCCGCCGCGCTCCGTACCGCCTTCGACGAGGTCGTCGCGCCCGGCACCGCCGTCCTGCACGCCTTCGCCGTGAAGGCGACCGCCCTCGTGCCCGTGGTGCGTCTGCTGGCCGAGGAGGGCATGGGCGCGGAGGTCGCGAGCCCGGGTGAGCTGGCGATCGCCCGCGCGGCGGGCATACCGGCCGCCCGCACCGTCCTTGACTCGCCCGCCAAGACCACCGCCGAGCTCCGCGAGGCCATCGCCCTCGGGATCGCCGTCAACGCGGACAATCCGCAGGAGCTGGAGCGTATCGACGCCCTGATCGGCTCGGGCCCGGGTCCGGCCACCGCCTCGTCCGGCGCGGGCACGGGCACAGGCGCGGGCCCGGTCACCGTCCCGTTCGGGCTACGGGTCAATCCGCAGATCGGAGCCGGGTCCATCGGCGCGCTGTCGACGGCGACCGCGACCTCCAAGTTCGGCGTCGCGCTGCGCGACGAGGGCGCCCGCGCCTGGGTCGTCCGGGCCTTTCTGGACCGCCCCTGGCTGACCCGGCTGCACACCCACTCCGGATCACAGGGCCTCCCTCTGGAGCTGATGGCGCAGGGCGTCCAGGCGGTCTACGAACTGGCGGAGGAGATCAACGCGGCGGCGGGCCGCCGGCAGATCGACACCCTCGACATCGGCGGCGGCCTGCCGGTCAACTTCGCCTCCGACGAGGAGACACCGACCTACGCCGCCTACGCCCGGCTGCTCAAGGAGACCGTCCCCGGGCTGCTGGACGGCCGCTACGGACTGGTCACCGAATTCGGCCGGTCGCTGCTCGCCAAGCACGGCCTGGTCCTGGCCCGGGTCGAGTACGCCAAGTCCGCCGGAGGCCGTCCCATCGCGGTGACCCACGCGGGCGCGCAGATCGCCACGCGTACGGTCTACAACCCGGTGTCCTGGCCGCTGCGTGTCGCCGCGTACGACGCCGGCGGACGGCCCAGGCGCGGTCCTGACGTGGCCCAGGACATCGCGGGACCGGCCTGCTTCGCGGGCGACCTGCTGGCCGAGAACCGGCCGCTGCCGCTGCTGGAGCAGGGCGACCTCGTGGCCGCGCTGGACACCGGTGCGTACTACTTCACCAACCACTACACGTACAACAGCCTGGTCAGGCCGGGCGTCCACGGCTTCACGGTGCGGCCCGGCGCCGGTACGGACGACCCCGGCGCCGGTACGGACGGTCCCGACGGGGTGGACGCGACGGACCGGGTGCGCTTCAGCACCGTACGGGCACCGCAGACGGTCGAGGAGATCGTCGCCGAGTCCGGCGGCGCGCACGCGGACGCGTTGCTGGCCGACAGGACGTAGACATCGGCCGTCCGACCGCGCCGGGCGGGCATGTTCCTATGGAAATTGCCAGAACTCCCTCCCGGCGCACGGGCGTTGCGTAATCTCACGGTTACTGCCGCACAGCAGTGCACCCGTACACCCGGCTGGGAGGGGGAGCCCGCGTGCCCGGAATCGACGCATGCCTTCAGGAAGCCATGAGCCTGCCAGGGGCGCGTGGCGCGGCGATTGTCGACTGGACCAGCGGACTCGCCCTCGGCACGGCGGGCGAGTCGCCGGGCGGTGATCACGAGGCCACCGCCGCCGAGACGGCCGAACTGGCCAGGGCGGCGGCGGAGTACACCGCGTTCGCGCCGACCACGGCAGCGGCCGAGAGGCCGTCACCGGGACAGGGATCGTTACCGGGACCAGGATCGTTACCGGAACCGCCGCCGACGCCGTTACCGGGACCGGCATCAGGACCGGCCGACGGCACCGGCACCGGCACCGGCTCGACCGACCAGGACAAGGGCCCGCCCGTCCAGGACCTGATCGTCACCAGCCGCACCGGTTATCACATCCTCAGCTTCGTCGAGACGACCTTCGACAGCAGCGTCTTCCTGTATCTCTGGCTCGACCGCGACACCGGCAATCTCGCCCTGGCCCGGCTGCGCCTCGGCCGGCTCGTCGAAGGGCTGGTACTGGGATGACCGCGCAGGCCCCCTTACCGGCGACACCGCCGAAACCACCGGCACCGCAGACCCCATCGGCACGGCAGCCGGCACCGCTCGCGCAGTCGGCCGGCGCCGTCTCCCCGATGCTCGTCCGGCTGGCCGGCGAGCGGGCCACCGGCGCCCTCCTCCGCGACCACGGCACGCTCTATCTCACCGACGGCCGCATCGTGCACGCCGAGAGTCCCGCCGCCCCCGGCATCGACGTCCTGCTCACCGCGGGCGGCCGGCTGCCGCGCGAGGGCTGGGAGGAGGCGGTCGACCGGGCCGGTGCCCGCCGCGAGGTCGGCAGGTTCCTGGTCGAGAGCGGCCGGCTCGGCGACGGCGAGCTGGAGATCTGCCATCTCGGCGCGCTGTTCGACGCGGCCTTCTTCGCGCTCGCGCCGGGCAGCGGCCCCACCCGTTTCCGTTACGGCGTGGCGCACTGGATCGGTCCCGTACGGCCCGTACCGGCGGCGGCCGTCGAGCGCGAGACGCTGCGCAGACGCGAGCTGCTCGACCGGGTCTGGCCCTATCCGGCCGTCGACACGGCCCCGGTGGTGGCCCGCCGGCCCGCGCCCGGCCAGGCCGTCACCCGAAGGCAGCGCGCCCTGCTGGAGATGGCCGACGGGGCGCGGGCCGGCGGGCCAC
>NZ_MAUD01000334.1 GCF_001700515.1 Streptomyces lushanensis | reverse complement strand
CATACGGCCCGTCGCGGGCCGACCTACGCGGTGGGCGGAAACTCGGTAACGGAAACAGGAAGCTCCGCAGCGCGGTGTTCGAGTGCCCGCTGCCAGACCGTTCGAAGTGCAGGAGTAGGAGCAGGAGCAGGAGGCGACGGCGGTTCGGTGCGGGAGACACGACGGGACGGAAGAAGGCGATGGGGTCGGTGGGGGAGACGGGGCCCGGTACCGTGATGATCAGGTTTCGGGCATTCTGTCCCGCCGGAGTGAACTCTCAGTCGCGGCGAAGCGTGATCTCCGCCGCTGCTTCCCGGGGCGTGCCGACCGGGACATGGAGCCACTGCCTCAGTACCCGTACGGACTGTGCTCAGCGCTCACAGTCAATCAACTCGCCCGCAGCGGCCCCCGAGCGGACCGACGGGGCACCGCGAACACCGGAAAGGACCAGGGACAGTGACTGCTCTGACACTGCGGGAGGCGATGGACCGCACGGCGGCGGGCATCGCCAAGGCCATCGAGATGGGCGTGCACATGAACATCGCCGTGGTGGATGCCGGCGGTCATCTGCTGCACTTCTCCCGGATGGAGGACGCCTGGCTGGGCTCCATCGACATCGCGATCCGTAAGGCGAGGACGTCCGCCTTCTTCAAGATGCCGTCAGCGGCGATCGGCGAGCTGTCACAGCCCGGCGGCGATCTGTACAACATCGAGGTCACCAACGGCGGCCTGGTGACCTTCGGCGGCGGCCTGCCCATCGTCAGTGGCGGCCGCGTCATCGGCGCCGTCGGCGTCTCCGGCGGCCAGGTGGCCGAGGACACCGCGGTTGCTGAGGCGTGCCTCGCCTGACACGACCGGCGAAGCCGCCCCGCGGCCACCGCCTCTTCTCNNGCCGCGGATCAGGGCCTCGCGCTCGTCGGGCTCGGCGTTGTCGAGAGCGTCCGCGAAGTCCCAGGCCGTACGTTGCCGAAGGGGCCGGTGTCCCTGGTCGCCCTCGGCGTCGAGGGTGGCTTCATGGATACGCCGGGATGGTGCGACGGACGGTTGTCC
>NZ_MAUD01000333.1 GCF_001700515.1 Streptomyces lushanensis | reverse complement strand
CTGGCCGCCGTGGGTGTGGCCGGAGAGCTGGAGGTCGACGCCGTGGCGTACGGCGTCGTCGATGACGACCGGCTGATGGGCGAGGAGTACGGACGTCCTGGCCCGGTCGCGGTCGCCGAGCGCCTTCTCGAAGTCGGGGCCCGAGCCCTCGCTCTCGCCCGCGACATCGTTGACACCGGCGAGATCGAAGCCCGGTATCTCCACGCGCTCGTTCTCCAGGGGCCGCAGTCCCAGCTCGCGCACATGGTCGACCCAGGCGGCGGCGCCGGAGAAGTACTCGTGGTTGCCGGTGACGAAGAACGCGCCGTGCGGTGCCTCCAGACCGGCGAGCGGCTCCGCCGCCGGGCCCAGATCCTCGACGCTGCCGTCCACCAGGTCACCGACGACCGCGATCAGGTCGGGGCGGGCGGAGTTGATGGTGTCGACGATGCGCCGGGTGTGGGCGTGGCCCAGGATCGGGCCGAGATGGATGTCGCTGACGACGGCGATACGGAAGCCGTGGGCGCTGCGCGGCAGTCCGGCGAGCGGTACGGTCACCCGCTTGATCCGTGGACCGCGCAGCACGCCGTAGGTGCCGTAGCCGACGGTGGCGAGGGCGGCGGTCGCGGCGGCGCCGCCGACGACACGGGAGACGAAGAGGCGGCGGGAGGGCGAGGCGGTGGTGGTGCCGCCGGGACGGGTGGCCTGGTCGTCGCGCGGACCGTCACCGTCGGACCCTGCTCCGCCGACGGTGGCCGGAGTGACCGCGGCGGCCGGAGTGACCGCGACGGGCGACGTGGACGACGTACGGTCCCCGGCTCCGGACCCGGACCCGGACCCGGCCGAGGCTCCGACGGTGACCAGGTCCGCCGCGGGCTCGCGCTCCGTCTCACGGCGGTCCGTCAGGCGCCGCAGCAGCGGCCGTACGGCCTCGCCGACCAGGAGGGCCAGCACCAGATAGAGCAGCACCGCCAGCCACAGATAGCCCGGCCAGGCCAGCACCTGCTGGAGCAGGAACGGCGTCCCGGACCGTCCCACGCCCACTCCGGCGACGGACAGCAACGGCAGGACGACGACGGCGACGGTGCCCAGTGTGCGGACCGTACCGCTCGACTCCGTCGTGTCGCGCACCAGGCGCCGCCACACGAACCAATGCGCTCCGACGAGCAGCGCCACGACGGCGAGCACCGTCAGAACGACCACGACGACCACGAACGGTCCCCCTCTTCCCTGTCTTTGTTGGTGACGTTGTTGGCGTTGTTGATGTTGTTGGTGCTGTTGGTGCTGTTGGTGCTGTTGGTGCTGTTGGTGCTGTCCACGTCGCTGGTGTTGTCGGTGTTGTCGGTGTTCTCGGCGCGTCGCGGACGTCGCCGGCGGTCAGCGCTCCTCGCGCCCGAGCGCGCGTACGCCACGGAACCCGATCACGCCCACGGCCGTCCCCAGAAGGAAGGACGCGACGGCGAGCAGCAGATGCACCCAGAAATAACCCGTCGGCTCACCGGCGTCGTCGAAAGCGAGTCCGCTCGCGTCCTGCCACAGGTTCTTGACGAAAGTGATCCAGATGAACCAGCTCCACACCCCGAACACGAGCAGGAACCACGACACGGGGCGGCTGAGCTTCATGGATTCAGTATCACCGGCGTTCTCCGGGCGGCGGCAACGGGGTCCTGGGGCCGGGCTGCCGGAACGGGCCGAAGCCAGGCCAAAGGTGCGGGACGTTGGGCCGGTTCGGCGGAGGGAGCGGCGGTTCACCCTGCCGGTGTCAGAATTGAACTCGTCACAATGTACGTTTCCGATCGTGTCCGCTTTGAAAAAGACCGCATTGACGGTCCTCGCCGCCGCATTGCTACCC
Source organism: Streptomyces lushanensis (assembly GCF_001700515.1). Lineage (GTDB taxonomy): Bacteria > Actinomycetota > Actinomycetes > Streptomycetales > Streptomycetaceae > Streptomyces > Streptomyces lushanensis. Next base: position 6,228 of record NZ_MAUD01000333.1, on the reverse strand, counting down.
ATTCTGACCACTGTGCCCGCGTCGGCGGACACCAAGGCCGACGACCCCGACCAGGGGCCTCGGCCGCCCGCGTCGATGTCCAAGGTCGGCGGGGCCAGACTCGGCAAGGCGGGCACCCAGGTGGACCTCGGCTCCGGAGCCCCTGTCCTGCCCAAGAAGCTGAGCGGCCGGTCCTGGATCGTCGCGGACGCGGAGTCGGGCGAGGTGCTGGCCTCGCACAACGCCCACTGGCGGCTGCCGCCGGCCTCCACGCTCAAGATGCTCTTCGCGGACACACTGCTCCCCAAGCTCCCCAAGACCCGGTCGTACAAGGTGAAGCCCGAGGACCTCGAACCCGTGGGCGCGGGCAGCAGCCTGGTCGGGGTCAAGGAGAACCTCTCGTACACCGTCCACGATCTGTGGCTCGGGGTGTTCCTGCGTTCGGGGAACGACGCCGTCCACACGCTCGCGGCGATGAACGGCGGAGTCGCGAAGAGCGTGCGGGACATGCAGAAGCACGCCGAGGAGCTTCAGGCGCTCGACACGCATGTGGTCTCGCCCGACGGCTACGACGAGCCGCTCCAGGTCTCCAGCGCCTACGACCTCACCCTGATCGCCCGCTCGGGCCTCCAGAAGAAGGACTTCCGCGAGTACTGCGCGACCGCGACGGCCAAATTCCCGGGCGAGCCGATCAAACCGGAGAAGGGCGAGAAGCCGGAGAAGGACAAGAAGGGCAAGCCGAAGCGCGAGTTCTTCGAGATCCAGAACACCAACCGGCTGCTCACCGGCGCGCCCGGAATCGCTCCCTACAAGGGCATCGCGGGGGTGAAGAACGGCAACACCACGCACGCGGGCGCGACCTTCACCGGCGTCGCCGAGCGGAACGGCAAGGTGCTGCTGGTCACGGTCATGAATCCGTCCTCGCACGAGGGCCAGGCGGTCTACCAGGAAACCACGCGGCTGCTGGACTGGGGCTTCGCGGCGTCCGGCAAGGTGAAGCCGGTCGGCACACTGGTGCCGCCGAAGTCGGCGGCGACGAACGCCTCGCCGACGCCCACTCCGGTGGGTGCCGACGCGATCCGGCCTCCCGGGCAGGGCAAGCCGTTCGCCGCGGCGAACAGCGGCGGGACCGGCGGTATCGGTACGGCGATCGCGCTGGCGGGCGGGGCGCTGATCGTGCTGGCCGGCGCTGTGTATCTGGTCAATCGGCGCTGGCCGCTCCCCGATCTCGTCCGGCGGCGTCCGCGCGAGTAGCGCCGTCGCAGCGGGCCGGGCCGCCGCCGTCTTGGGCGACGGCCTCGCCCTCGGCCGGCGGGTCCCTGTCCGGGGTCGCCGTCCAGGCGGCGCAGAACAGCAGCAGCTTCGCCGTGAAATTGATCCACAGCAGCAGCGCCACCGGCACTCCGAACGCGCCGTATGTGCTCTTCGCCGCCACGTCCTTGATGTAGCCGCCGATCAGCAGCTTGAGCAGTTCGAAGCCGACTGCGCCGATGAGCGCGGCGACGACGAGCCGGTGGCGCGCCGGCTGCACCTGGGGCAGCAGCGTCAGCACGTACAGCAGGATCATGAAGTCGGCCAAGACCGCCATCAGCAGGACGGCGGTCTGCAGCGCCGCTCCGCCCGCCCCGTCCTCGGGAACGCCCAGCCGGGCCGCGGTCCAGCCGATGGCCGTGGAGCCGAAGGTGGACGCGCCGAGCGAGCCCAGTCCGACCGCGCCGAGGCCCGCGAGCACCACCGCGTCCTTGGCCCTGAGCACGAGCGGATTGCCCTGATCGGCCTCGTCCAGCTCCCAGACGGCCCGCAGACACTCGCGCATCGAACCGATCCAGCCGATACCGGTGACGAGCAGCAGCGCGCCGGCCACCACGCCGACCGTGCCGGCGTTGGCCACCAGGGCGTCGAGGTCGAGTTCGCCGGAGATACCGGGCACCTGCTCCGCGAGCGTGTTCTTGATCGTGTCGAGCCGGTCCCGGCTGAGCAGCGCGGCACCGATCGCCGCGCCGACGGTGATCAGCGGGAAGACCGCGATGAAGCTGATGAAGGTGATGGCGGCGGCCAGCCGGGTCCAGTGGACCCGGTCGAGCGTCTCGTACGAACGCCAGGCATGCGTCCGCGCCAGCCGGTCGACGAGCGGGCCGGTCAGCGGCCCGAACACCGGGATTCTCTTCAGCCAGTCCATGGTGGAGACCTACCCCGGGATCGGCGGACCAGCGTCGGACATCACCGGCCACCCATTCATACGAGTTCGTACGAGCACGAAAGGAAAGGCGACAAAGAATCCATTGCGGGACGATACGGTCACCCTCATGTCCGCCGACTCCCAGGAGCGATCACCATGAAGGACGCCTTCGGCCTCCCGCAGTCCCTGCTCGTCCTCGGCGGTACGTCGGAGATCGGGCTCGCCACCGCGCGGCGGCTGATCGCCCGCCGTACGCGTACGGTCCGGCTGGCGGCCCGTCCCTCCGCCGCCCTGGACACCGAGGCCGGCCGGCTGCGGGCGCTGGGCGCGGACGTCCGTACCGTCGCCTTCGACGCCCTGGACACCGATTCGCATCCGGAGGTGCTCGGAAAGGTCTTCGCCGAGGGCGCCGTCGACATGGTGCTGCTCGCGTTCGGGATCCCCGGCGATCAGGCGCACGACGAGGCGGATCCGCCCGCTGCCGTCCGTGTCGCGCAGACCAACTACACCGGCGCGCTCTCGGCCGGGCTGGTGTGCGCGGGCGCGTTGCAGGCGCAGGGACATGGCTCGCTGGTGGTGCTCTCGTCGGCGGCCGGTGAGCGCGCCCGCCGCGTGAACTTCATCTACGGGTCGAGCAAGGCGGGCCTCGACGCGTTCGTCCAAGGGCTGGGGGACGCCATGCAGGGCACGGGCGTCCAGGTGATGAGCGTGCGGCCCGGCTTCGTACGGTCACGGAAGTCGCCCGCTCCCGAGGCCGCGCCCCTGGACACCGCCCTGGCCACCACGCCGGGGGCGGTGGCGACGGCGATCGAGCGGGGACTGCGGCAGCGCTCGGAAACGGTGTGGGTGCCGGGATCGCTGCGGGTGGTGATGTCCGCGCTGCGGCATCTGCCGCGTCCGGTGTACCGCAGACTGCCGCTCTGAACGGGGCGGGGCGGGCCGGACCGAGCGGACCGGCCCCGGTGCAGGCGGACCGGCCCGGTGCAGGCCGCTCGCTCTCAGAAGCGCGGGGGCCCTCAGGGGCTCAGCGAGGCCGGCCCGACAGAGGTGTCCTGGCAGTTCTGGAAGGGCACCCCCGAGGCACCCTCGTCACCGCCGAACGCGTACTCGTGCAGCTTGCGCCACACCCCGTCGGTGCCCTGCTCGTACAGCGCGAAGGAGGTGCAGCTCCAGGCCGCGCCGTACTCGGACAGCTCCTCGTAGGCCCGGTCCATCGCCTCCTCGGCGATACCGTGCGCCACGGTCACATGCGGGTGATAGGGGAACTGGAGTTCACGCACGAGCGGTCCCGAACTGTCCCGGACGCGCTTCTGGAGCCAGGTGCAGGCCGACGCGCCCTCCACCACCTGGATGAAGACGACCGGGGAGAGCGGGCGGAACGTACCCGTACCGGACAGACGCATCGGGAAGGGCCTGCCCGCCGACGCGACCGACGCGAGATGCGCCTCGACCGAGGGCAGCGCCGACGCGTCGACCTCGGTGGGCGGCAGCAGCGTGACATGCGTGGGGATGCCGTGCGCGGCGGGATCGCCGAAGCCCGCACGCCGCTCCTGGATCAGGCTGCCGTACGGCTCCGGGACCGCGATCGAAACGCCGAGCGTTACGGTCCCCACGTCGTTCTCCTCAGTCCGTGTGTCGTCCGTGTGCCGGGTGGTGATGGACGGGTGGTGATGGAGCAGGGCCACCGTCCGCCAGTGTGACGGTCGCACCGGCCGACTGGCCAGCGCTCGCCCCCGCGCGTACGCCGACCGACGGACGGAGCCGCCGTCCGTGTGCGGTCGCCGGCCCCCTGCCGGGCCGGACAGCCGGACAGGACCCAGGCCCTGTCCGGCGGATCGGACAGGACCCGGCCTCAGTGCTTGGCGGGCAGGAAGCCGACCCGGTCGTACGTCTGCGCCAGGGTCTCCGCGGCGACGGCGCGGGCCTTCTCCGCACCCTCGGCCAGGATCGAGTCCAGGGTCTCCGGATCGTCCAGATACTCCTGGGTGCGGGTCCTGAACGGAGTGACGAAGTCGACCATGACGTCCGCCAGATCCGTCTTGAGCGCGCCGTAGCCCTTGCCGGTGTACCGCTCCTCCAGCTCCGCGACGGTCGTATCCGTGAGCGTGGAGTAGATGGTGAGCAGATTGCTCACGCCCGGCTTGGCCTCGGTGTCGAACAGGATCTCCGTGCCCGTGTCGGTGACCGCGCTCTTGATCTTCTTCGCGGTGGCCTTCGGCTCGTCGAGCAGATTGACCAGGCCCTTGGGCGTGGACGCCGACTTGCTCATCTTGACCGTCGGGTCCTGGAGGTCGTAGATCTTCGCGACCTCCTTGACGATGTGCGGCGCGGGGACCGTGAACGTCTCGCCGAAGCGGGTGTTGAACCGCTCGGCGAGATCGCGCGTCAGCTCGACGTGCTGGCGCTGGTCCTCGCCGACCGGCACGGAGTTGGCCTGGTAGAGCAGGATGTCCGCGACCTGGAGGATCGGATAGGTGAAGAGGCCGACCGTGGCACGGTCCGCGCCCTGCCTGGCCGACTTGTCCTTGAACTGCGTCATCCGGGAGGCCTCGCCGAAGCCGGTGATGCAGTTCATGACCCAGGCGAGCTGGGCGTGTTCGGGCACATGGCTCTGGACGAAGAGCGTGCAGCGCCGCGGGTCGAGACCGGCGGCGAGAAGCTGGGCGGCGGCGAGGCGCGTATTGGCGCGCAGCTCGGCCGGATCCTGCGGAACGGTGATCGCGTGCAGGTCCACGACCATGTAGAAGGCGTCATGGGTGTCTTGCAGCGCCACGTACTGGCGCACCGCACCGAGGTAGTTCCCGAGGTGGAACGAGCCCGCGGTGGGCTGGATCCCGGAGAGCGCGCGCGGCGCGGAGCGCCCGGTCGGAGGGCGCTGGTGGGCGACGGGTGGGCGATCAGAGGCCATGTCCGCCATTGTCTCAGGTACGACCCACCGCCCGTGAACGGATCTCGGTCGGGCGCCACCGCAAGCAAGGCTTCTTCCCGCACCCGGTGAGCGACGATAGAAAGTGGGGCATTGATCCGCCCCCGCCGGACAGCTTGTTCTGAACGATCGGAGAGTCCGTGTCGACCACGGAGAGTGCCATCGCCTCGGCCGAGGCGCACAGCGCGCACAACTACCACCCGCTGCCCGTCGTCGTCTCCTCGGCGGACGGCGCCTGGATGACGGACGTCGAGGGACGGCGCTTCCTCGACATGCTCGCCGGATATTCGGCGCTCAACTTCGGCCATGGCAACAGAAGACTGATCGACGCCGCCAAGGCACAGCTCGAAAGAGTGACTCTGACGTCCCGGGCGTTCCACCACGACCGGTTCGCCGCCTTCTGCACGCGGCTGGCGGAGCTGTGCGGCATGGAGATGGTCCTGCCGATGAACACCGGCGCGGAGGCGGTGGAGACCGCCGTGAAGACCGCCAGGAAGTGGGGATACCGCGTCAAGGGCGTGCCGGACGGGATGGCGAAGATCATCGTCGCGGCCGGCAACTTCCACGGCCGGACGACCACCATCGTCAGCTTCTCCACGGACAGGGAGGCACGGGCGGACTACGGACCGTACACACCCGGGTTCGAGATCGTTCCGTACGGTGATCTCACAGCGCTGGACGCGGCGATGACCGAGAACACCGTGGCGGTGCTGCTGGAGCCGATCCAGGGCGAGGCCGGGGTGCTGGTCCCGCCGGCGGGCTATCTCGCCGGGGTGCGGGAGATGAGCAGGGCGCGCGGGGTGCTCTTCATCGCGGACGAGATCCAGTCGGGCCTGGGCCGGACGGGAAAGACCTTCGCGTGCGAGCACGAGGGCGTGGTGCCCGACATGTATGTCCTCGGCAAGGCCCTGGGCGGCGGAGTGGTGCCGGTGTCGGCCGTGGTGTCGTCGGCCGAGGTGCTGGGGGTGTTCCACCCGGGTGAGCACGGCTCGACGTTCGGCGGCAATCCGCTCGCCTGCGCGGTGGCGCTGGAGGTCGTCGAGATGCTGCGGACCGGTGAGTTCCAGCAGCGCGCCGCCGAGCTGGGCGACCATCTCCACCATGAGCTGGGGCTGCTGGTGGGCGGCGGCGCGGTGGAGGCGGT